>CBDUZB010000005.1:0-25357 GCA_965371605.1 uncultured bacterium | reverse complement strand
TTGGGTTGGTATCAAACAGACCAGTGGACAGAGGAAAAAGAAAGTGTAGACGGAATACCGCGGGGAAATGTAGCTATAGGTTATGAGATAAATGATGTTTCAAAAATAACCTTCTCCGGTGGGCATGGGGAAATCACAGGAGAAATGGCAGCGGGCCATATTCCCATGGAAAAAGAAGGAACGACGGATTATTTTCAGGCGGATTATAATTTTAAAGATTTAAGAGTGCTTGCTTATTGGGAGGGGGTAGATGGAGAGATATTAGACACAACTACTCTTCTGATAGATGAACAGAAAGGCAGTACCTATGAGATAGAAATACAGCAAGCAGTGAATTTATTAGAGAAACATTCTATTATTTTGGGAGGAAATTTCAGGAATTCCAGTGTAGAAAGTGATACAATTAAAGATAGAAAACAAGAACAGGATATCTGGAATTTTTATGCGCAGGAAGAGTTTAAACCAATAGATTCTCTGTCCATCGTTGTAGGAGGGAGATATGATTATCATCCTCTTTTTGGAGAGCATACTACACCCAGAACCAGTGTAATTTATTCTCCGGTTAAAAATCACACTTTTAGAATGTCGGCGGCTACAGCGTTTAGATCTCCTTCTTTCATTGAATCTTATACAAAAACCAGTACAGCAGTAGAGGTTGAAACCGGGCTTTCCTTTCCTTTCCCTCCCAGTCTGGTTGTAGATATACCTACAGTAGGAAACGAAGATCTAACCCCGGAAAAGATTACTACTTATGAAATTGGTTATCAAACCTTTTTGATAGATAGAATCAAAGCAAGAGTGGATTTATTTTATAATGAGTACAAGGATTTTATTAATGCAAGGGCAGGGGAAATATATAGTGTTGGGGAACTTGTGTCTTTAGGTTTACCTCCAGATACTATTATTCCTAAAAATTATACCTATGTGAATAGAGGAGAAACCGAGGGAATAGGGGGAGAAGTAAGTGTAGATGTGTTGATTACTGAATGGTTAACAGGAATGGTTAATTATTCTTATCAGGAAATTATTAATTTGGAAGATGATCTGCTTACTGCTGGAGACGAAAAAGATCAACGCAGAAAAGAATCCCCCCTAAATAAAGTTAATGCAGAGTTAAGGGCTAAATTAAAAAACGGGGTATCTTTGAATGTAAGTGCCAATTATGTAGATGAAGTTGAATGGTGGGGGTTTCTCAAACTGGATTCCTATACTTTAGTCAATGTTCGTTTGGGTTATCAGATAAACGATAATTTGGAAATAGCTGTAGCTGCTTTTAATCTTTTTGAGGATAAACATTATCAATATACCCCGGGAAATATTCCTGGGCTGGTTTTCGGTGAAGAAATAGGCAGAAAGGTTACCGGGAATATAAATTGTAAATTTTAAAGGGATTAAAAACAATAGAATAATGTTGGTTAAGCAAAGAGAGAATAAAAAGGGAGTTTTTGCTCAAAAAGCGAAAATTCCCTTTTATTATTAATTATGAATTTAGTTCTAAAAAACATTAATAAACTTTGTATTTCTGCGTTCAATTATAAAAAGGTTTTTTGATTCTCAAGGGAAAGTTCTACAGATTTTACTATTGTTCCGGATGAAAAAGTTAAACTTTAATGAAGGCAATTCAGCAGACTTACAGTCCGCCATTATGGTTGTCGGAAAGATAGAAATACTGTAAGGGTAATTTTAAATTTTTATAAGTAAAAAGCTTCTTGACAGGTGCACAAAATTTTTAGTAAATTAGACTATCAAAAGTAATTTAATTTTTTTACAAGCAGTAAATGGCGAGTAGTTGTGGTAGTTATTTAGAAAACATTATAAATCTATATTAAGGTTAAAACATTGTATAAATAATAATCAAGGGAATTCGGGAAACCAATGGAGAGAAAATATAATAAAAAAAGCTCCAAATATAAAAAAATAATATTTTTTTTAGTATATGTAGGGATATTTTTTATAGGAAAAACAGAAGCAGTATTTTCAGAGAAAGCACTTAATATTTGTATTATAGAGAGTTTAAATATTCAAGCATATAATAGTGCAAGAAGAGGTTTTTTAGAACTACTGGGCGAAAAAGGGTATAGGGAAGGAGATAATTTAATTTTAGATTATTATTTGATAAGGGATGGAATAAAAAGTATTGTTGAAGATATTAAAGAAAAAAAGCCGGATTTAATATTAACTATAGGAACTGAGGCAACCCAGAAAATATGGGAAGAGGAAATAAGAGATATTCCGGTAATATTTTTGATGGTCTTAGATCCGGAAAAAAATGGGTTTGTAAAAAGTAACCAAAAGTCGGGGAATAACTTTACCGGGAGTGCAATGAAGATTCCTGTTAATATGTATTTAAAGGCAATAAAATCAGTTTTTCCCGACGTAGAAAAAATTGGAGTGATTTATAATTCATTAAATGCAGGAGACGTGGTTGAAAGAGCTGATTTTTTTGCTCAAGAAAATGAAATAGAATTAATATGGGTTAGTGTACTTTCTCCAAAAAACCTGCCGGATGCTCTTGATGGTTTAGTTAGGGAAGTTGATATATTATGGATAATTCCTGGTAATACTGCGATCGGCTCACAGTCTTTGAGTTATATATTATCAGTTACTTTTAAAAAGAGAATCCCTGTTATGGTATATGCGATTCATATTGTAAAAAAAGGAGCATTAATGGGAGTAAGTTGTGATTATGAAGATATTGGCCGTCAGGGAGGGGAATTGTTCTGGAAAGTATTAAACGGGGAAACCCCGGCCACTTTACCGGTTACTGTACCCAGAAAAGTTTTTTTATCAGTGAATGTCCGGGTTGCCGAACGGATGCAAATAGACATTCCTACTCATGTTTTAGAAGAAGCATATAAAGTTTTCAATTAAATAATAAGATTTAGAGGGTTATATATTTTCTTTTAATTCGTTCACTCTCAGGCATGCTCATTTTTTTAACACTTATTTTTGCTAAAATTAGCTGAATTGTTCAAAACGCATTTCTTTTCTTTTTCCTAATAAAATAATTAAGATATTTCTTGTTTTGTATGGAATACGAAATTAATTTTCCGCTTAAAATT
The DNA here is from genome assembly GCA_965371605.1 of uncultured bacterium. Classification (GTDB taxonomy): domain Bacteria; phylum CBDUZB01; class JAGLHV01; order JAGLHV01; family JAGLHV01; genus JAGLHV01. The sequence goes on along the minus strand of CBDUZB010000005.1, from coordinate 22,295 downwards.
AATATACGGGGAATTATTTAATCAAATTCATTGAATTTTCCAGCTCAACCAAATCGAAATCGGTATTAACGCAACCATCTTTAGTTAAAGGAACGAATTGTACAATGATACCATGTTTTTCACATTCAGTCATACCGATTAATCCTTCGTAAAAGCAGGCTATTCCGATAAGTGCTTTAGGATGAATCTCCTTAATTATTTTTGAAATGACACTTCCGCCTTTGAGCAGGTAAACTCCTTTGTAACCCAATGTTTCTGCTTTTCGGATAATCCGGGTAATTTTACACGCACCACAATGCTGACATTCATACAGGGTTCCGACTTCTTTAGCTTTACATTGGTCAATGTTGCGAAGACACTGAGGCAACAGAATTATCCTTTCCGAAAAAGGAATTACTTCAAATTTTGGAATATTTTTTTTGCTTTTTTGAATAACGGAGGTTTTGTAAAATTCCCGCAGATCAGTTCCTTGCGGGTCAGACCCTTTTAGAATACTAATTAACTCTGTGAATTTGTCTGCCGTTTTCTGATGATTCCGTTTTTTCTTGAAATAACTAATTATTTTTTTAAACAAAGGCATATTCCTCGCGTAAGTGATTGTTTTCTCATTCTTAAACAACCCTATTCTAAATTATCCGGATAATTTTTGTCAAGAGGAAAAAGGAGATTTTTAAAATGTTTGACATTTATTATGAATTATGGCATAATTTCTTCTCAAAAGGAAATTGCTTTTTTGGCATAATAATAGGGTCTGTAGAACGATTAAGCAGGGTAATAAGCAAAGATAATTTATAAGGAAAAAAATAAAAAATGGCTCAAAAAAGGCTAAAGGTAAAATTTCTTTCGATGACCAATGATGCGATTAATTTGATTTATTCGTCATGCAGGCAATGTTATTCAGACAAATTTGCCGCTGATATTTTTTATAAAGAGGACAAAAAAGACCTTATCGGGGACAGAAAAAAAGAAGATTTTATAAAAAAGATAATTAAATCCGGGCACGAAAGTCCCCTGGAGCATGTAAGTTTTTCTTTTGCAGTAGAAGGAATATCCCGTGCCTGCAGTCATCAGTTGGTAAGGCATCGTTTAGCTTCTTATTCTCAGCAAAGTCAACGATATGTTCGGGCAATAGACTTTGATTATATTATTCCTTCCTCTATTAAGAATGATTCAGAACTTTTAAAGATATTTGAAAATTCAATTTGCGATTGTCAGGAAGGTTATAAACGGCTAATTGAGTTATTTAAGGCAAAAGGGATTGTAAAAGAACAAGCAAATCAGGATGCTCGTTTTTTACTTCCTATGGCGGTGGAAACTAAAATTGTAGTTACGATGAATTGCAGGGAATTAATACATTTTTTTAAGGCCAGATGTTGTAATCGCACACAATGGGAATTGCGTAATCTGGCTAATAAAATGTTAAAAATAACAAAAGAAAAAATTCCCTGTGTTTTTAGCCTGGCGGGAGCAAAGTGTGAAAGTTTAGGGTATTGTCCCGAAGGAGAAAAGTTTCATTGTGGGAAATATCCTCTTGGACCGAAACTAAAATAGTACGAGTTCGTGGTTTCCGAGAAGAAGGATTTGATTTGTCGGGAGTAATTTTTTTGATATTATTTAAAGAGATGGGGGGATGTTAGGGTTATGAAAATTTTAGTTACCGGTGGTGGTGGGTTTATTGGTTCTAATTTAGTATTAAATCTGGAAAAGTTGGGATATGAAATAACTGTAATTGATAGTTTTTTATCCGGAAATATTAAGAATTTAGAGTATTTTAGGGGGGAGACGATTAAGGCGGATATTTCCACTTTGGATTTAAATAAAAAATTTGTTAATCAGCACTTTGATGTGATTGTTCATCTGGCTTCAATTACCGATACTACTTTTAGTGATGACCAGGAGATGCTCAGGATAAACGTTGATGGATTTAAGAATGTATTAAATTTTGCTAAAGTGAAGGGGGCGAAATTAGTTTATGCTTCTTCGGCTGGAACTTATGGGCGCGGAAAAATTCCGATGCAGGAAGATCAGGCCCCCGAACCGTTGAATGCCTATGCTCTTTCCAAAAAAATGATGGATGATTTAGCAAAAAAAGAAATGGAAAATACAATAATTGTAGGATTAAGATATTTTAATGTTTATGGCCCGGGAGAAGAATATAAAGGTAAATCAGCAAGTATGATTTATCAGCTTTTTCAACAAATAAAAGCGGGAAAAAATCCGAGAATTTTTAAATATGGGGAACAGAAAAGGGATTTTATTTATGTAAAGGACTTAAATGAAGCAAATTTAAAAGGGATAAAATCGGAAAAAAGTTGTATTGTAAATGTTGGTACGGGTACGGCAAATTCTTTTAACCAAATTATTAAAATTTTAAATCATAATTTGGGGTTAAATCGGGAATGTGAATATTTTGATAATCCTTATAATTTTTGCCAAGATGAGACTCGGGCCGACACCGTTAAGGCTGAGAATTGTTTAGGATTTAAAGCTAAATATAACATAGAAGAGGGGATAAAAGATTATTGTTCTTATCTTTTGAATAAATAAAGTGGGGATAGAAACAATAAGTTATAACTCTGTTGATTTAACAAAAAAAGTAATTTTAATTTGACAAAAGAAAACAATTTTGTTAGGATATTGCTGATAAATCTTAGTAAGAAACAATGTTAACAGTATAATCAAAGGTGCCGCGGTAGCTCAGTCGGTGGAGCGAGGGACTGAAAATCCCTGCGTCGGCGGTTCGATTCCGTCCCGCGGCACCATGATGTATACGGGTAAAATTAAAAAAAAACTTACCAATGTGGCCGGGGCAGATATTTGTGTTGTGTTATATTTTTATGCCGGGGTAGCTCAGTGGTAGAGCAGGGCTTTCGTAAAGCTCAGGTCAAGAGTTCAAGTCTCTTCCCCGGCTTTATCAATGGCCTTTTTAAGACGCGGATATATATCTTTTGTAAAAAGATAATGATTCGCGTTAATTTTTATCGGGATAAAAAAATACCGTAAAAAAACGAAAACAATTTTTAGAATTAATGATTTTTAGTTCGAAGGGAAAACGGTTATGGATACCAGATTAACTAAAGTAATCAATAAAATAATATCTTTCTGTTTGCCCATGCTGTCTTTTTTGATAGTTTTAACTTTTTATCTTAAAACTTATGATTCCTGTCAGATAAAAATTAGCGTTTTGCATTGGGGAGGAATTATACTTTTTTCATTATGGCTAATAAAAATAATAGAGAAGGAGCCTTATCAAAATAATTTCAGATATTTTCGTTCTTTTTTAAATTATTTAACTGTTCCCGTATTCTGTTTTCTTTTAAGTGCGATTTTGTCTTATTGGTTTTCTCCTTTTAAAGCTACCAGTTTGGCTGAATTAATCAAAAGAGTGTTATATATAGGGATTTTTCTGGTTACACTTAATGAAATTAACAGAAAAGAATCTATAAAAATTTTTTTATGGCCTGTAATAATAGGGGCTTTTTTGATATTAATCATCTTTCGCAAAACTATTTTTTCTGTTGGAATGGGCCTAAATTTATCAATGATTAAAAGCGTAATAGTTTTTTTGTTTATAGGGGCAATAGTATGGATGCTTTACAACGATAAAGAGGAAGAAAATATAGATAAACTTATACGTTGGATTATTTGCTCTACTTTTTTGGCTGTATGGTATGGAATGTTGCAATATTTTAATAAAAGTACGCTTTATTCAATTGTAGCAGTAAAAAAAATTATTCTTAGTTTTTTTATGGAACTCCATTTGGATCCGTTTATGTGGAGGGATGCTTTTGGTTATCGTATTTTTTCAACTTTTGGTAATCCCAATTTTTTTTCTGCTTTTTTGGTTTTAGTAAGTCCGTTGATTTTTATGGAATTTTTAAGGACAAAAAAGAAAAAATATTTAATTCTTTTTTTAGTAAATATGAGTGCCACTATATTGGCGGTGACTAAAGCTTCCTGGGTTGGTTTTGCGGCGTCGAGTATGCTTTGTGTTATTTTATCCGTTATAGGCTTGAGATTAAAAGTTAAGCTGAAGAAGGTTTTAATAGCCGGAGTAGTTATTATTAATCTTCTGGCACTATTCGGAGTAACCTATTATAGTAGAAAGAGAATGGATTCTTTACTTTTTAGGGTTCGTACCTGGGAATCCACTATTGAAATGATTAAGCAGCATCCTGTTTTGGGTTCGGGAATAGGGACATTCAAAATTATATATCCATCTTATCGACTACCGGAAATATTTCGTATTGAAGGGAAACATAATACAGAAACAGATCATCCTGAAAATGAGTTTTTGGAAGTATGGTATGATGAGGGAATTGTAGGATTGTTTATTTTCCTCTGGATTTTATTTGCTTTTTTTTCGGGGGGCATAAAAAAGATTAATGAATTATCATTAAACAAGGAAAATATTGATAAGAAATCATTAATTTATTTACCGAAACATCAGTATTATTTAATCGGAATATTGTCTGGTTTATTTGGGTTATTGGTACATAATCTTATGTGTGTAAATATGCGTTTTGTTTCCTCCGGATTTTTTTTCTGGTTGTTTTTAGGAATGGCCGGGAGTATAATTTTGAAGACGGAAAAAGAAACGGATTTTTTGGAGAAAAAAATCTTTTATTCTTCAAAAGGTGTAATAATCAGGAAACGGATCTGTCAGATAATTATAGCGTGTGGGTGTATTTACTTGATTTTACCTTTTCCTCCGTATGGTTTTTTTACCCGTTTATTTCTTGCTGATTTACATCACAATCGGGCTATTGCTTATTCTAAACGGAAGATTTGGAGTGAAGCACTAAAGGAATACGAAGAAGTAATTAAGTTTAATCCTTCTTATATTATGGCTTACTACTTTATGGGAAATGTTTATAAAGACAGGAAATTTCCCGGAGATAATGAGAACGCATTAAAGAAATATGAACAAGTTAAAAAATTAGCTCCCAATTATGTTCAGGTACATCTCCATGAAGGAGATACCTATTTTTATATGGCCAATCAAGCTGATAGAAAGGGGAAAAAAGAAGAATCGCAGTTGTATTATAAAAAAGCCCTTGTTGATTTTAAAAGGGCACAACTGCTTGATCCTGTTTTTAGCCCTATTTATGTTAAAATTGCCGGATGTTGTTATCAATTAGGTAAATATAAAGAAGCCAAAGAAATTTTACAAATAGCATTGTCTCATAAAGGGAAGAACTTTACCAATCATTTTTATGCTGATTGTTATCTGAACCTGGCCAATATATCGGTTATGGAGAAAGAAAACAAAATGGCGGAGGAGTATTATAAAAAAGCAGTAAGACTAAAACCGGATTATATAATAGCACACAGAAATTTAGCTTTTTTTTATATGCAAATTAAAGAAAATGAAAGAGCAATTGTCTATTGGAAAAACATTTTGCATTTAAATCCCCAGGATAAAACAGCGATTCTTAACTTGAACAAATTAAAAGCAAGTGAGAAATGATGTGGTTGCTCATAGATTAATCGGATATCTTTTTAGTTTTTTGATATTAGTTCCGCCCCTTATTTTTTTTACCAATCTGACCCAAAACCCTTATTCTATTCAAGCAGTGATGTTAAATATCGGTATTTTGTTAATCTGGGGAATATGGATAGTAGAAAACCTGATAAAAAAAAGAGTAATCCTTGTAAAAACATACATGGATGTTCCTTTTTGTTTATTTTTTTTAATTTGTATTCTTTCGTTTGCCTGGTCTCTATTTACCCATTGGCAGATGAAGGATGCCATATGTAGTTTTGGGTTAAAAAATATATTCTTTCTTTTGAATAATTTCTTGGTTTTCTATGGAATAATTTATTTTTTAGGTGAAAGGGAGAAAATAAAAAAAGTTAGTTATCTATTTTTTTTATTAACCTGTTTTGTTTGTGGATATGGGATTTTACAGTATCTGGGATTGGAAATAATCTGGAAGCATAATTTAAATCCTTTTGGAAAGAGATGTATTTCTACTTTTGGCAATCCTAATTTTTTAGCTACTTTTTTGGTTTTAATGCTGCCTTTAATTTTTGGTTTTTTTATCAAAGAAAAATTTTTTTTAAAAAAGGCCTTTTTTCTTTTTTTACTTTTACTTGCCTTTATTGTTCTGCTTTTTACTTTTTGTCGCAGTTCCTGGCTTGGTTTTTTTACTGCATTTATTTGTGTTTTGGTTTCATGGATGATTATAGATAAGAGAATAATTTTGCGAAATAAGAGGTGGCTGGGGATTTTTCTTGTCTTTATTTTTTTAAGTATTTTGTTTTTTTACGGTAATTCAGTTAAAAAGAGGAAAAAAAACATAAGCCAACAAGCTGATGGGTCTTTTACCGTAAAAAAAACTAATCAATCAATATATCAACGCCTTCTTATTTGGAAAACAGCATTGGCAATATTAAAGGATTATCCTCTTTTAGGTTGTGGGTGGGGTTGTTTTGAATTATTCTATCCTTTTTATCAGGGACAATTTTTAAGTGAAGAACAGTTTGTTTCTTTTCGTACACATGCTAATAATGTACATAATGAAATTTTAGAAGTATTAACTCAGACGGGTTTTATTGGATTAGCCATATTTTGCTATTTGTTGATTGGTTTAGGAAGATATTGTTGTTATTTAGTAAAGAAATTGACCGATATAAAGATAAAAGAAGAGGAAAAGATATTAATACCTTGTTTTATAGGTGCTATAGTAGGTGTTTTTACCGATAATATGTTTAATGTTTCTTTTCATTTTCCCATTCCTGCTTTTTTTTTCTGGGTAAGTCTCGGTTTTTTGATAAGTATGGGGAAAAAGGTGGAAGGAAAGGAATGTCACGTTTTAATTGATTGGGGAAAACCCGAAAAAGGGATTCTTAAAAAATTCCTACCCCTTTTTTTAAGTATAATTTTCTTAATTTTAATTGGGAAAGGGATTTTCTGGCAAATAAAAAATTTTACTGCTGAGACCTATTTTTGGAAAGGGCATAAGTTGTCAAGAAATTCTAATTTTTATGATGAAGCAATTGTTAATTATAAAAAAGCATATAAATTAAATCCTTTCTGTGTGCGAAATAATTATCAATTAGGAAACCTCTTGGCTAAAATGGGTGATATAAAAGGTTCTTTGCGTGCTTACGAAAGTGCCTTGCGTGCTCATCCTGGGTATGATGAGATATATTTTAATCTGGGAGTACAATATTCTAAGATAAAACAATGGGACAAGGCGATAGAAAATTATCAGCAGGCATTAAAAATAAATCCTCTTAATGTCCTTATTCATATTAATTTAGGGCAGGTTTATATGGAAAAAGAAATGCTAAAAGAAGGATTGGAAATATATGTAAAAGCTTTAAAAATAGAGCCTGACAAAAAAGAAATTTACAACAATTTGGGTTCTGTTTATATTAAGATGAAAAATCCGGAAGAGGCGAGAAAATGTTATCTTAAAGCTTTGCAGATAGATCCTGGTTTTTATGAAGCCGGAGAAAATTTATTTTCCCTGCAGAAAACATTAAAAGATACGGGGTTTAATAAAGGATTTCAATCCCCTTGACTTTTAAAAATTAATTTTGTAACATCTAAATAACTAAGATAAAAACAAAATAACTTTTGTCCTTTTTTAGAGGTTGTTTCGACGGATAAATTGTTTTCTTGGAACAATGTAACAGTAAAGAGAAAGAAGTAGGGGGTATTTAAATGCCTGAATTGAGGAAAGACCCTGTTGTAGGAAGATGGGTAATTATTTCTGCCGAAAGGGGAAAAAGGCCCTCTGATTTTGCTATAGGAAAAGAAGTCCCGGAGGTTGGCTTTTGTCCTTTTTGTGCAGGACAGGAAGATAAGACTCCTCCGGAAATTATGGCCTATCGCGAAGAAAATTCCAAAGCGGATTCACCTGGGTGGTGGGTGCGGGTTGTTCCCAATAAGTTTCCGATTTTACAAATAGAAGGACATTTGAACCGGGTAGGGGAAGGTATGTATGACCGGATGAACGGGGTTGGGGCTCATGAGGTAATTATTGAAACCCCTGATCATCATAAAGAAATTTTTGAATTGGAAAATAAAAGAGTAGAAGATATTCTTTGGATTTATCGGGATAGAATTATAGATTTGAAAAAAGATATTCGTTTTAAATATATTCTTATTTTTAAAAATCGGGGGATAGCGGCTGGTGCATCTTTATCACATCCTCACTCTCAATTGATAGCTACTCCTATTGTTCCCAAAAGAGTAAATGAAGAAATAAGAGGGGCAAAATCTTATTATGAATATAAGGAAAGATGTGTGTTTTGTGATATGGTGCGGCAGGAAATAAATACCCGCGAACGTTTGATAATAGAAAATGAGGACTTTGTGGCAATAGAACCATTTGCTCCGCGTTTTCCCTTTGAAACATGGATTTTACCTAAAGTGCATAATTGTTCTTTTGAAAATATTCAAAAAAAGGAAGTAGTTAATCTTGCGCAGATATTAAAAGAAATTTTGGAAAGAATAAATAAAGTCCTGGATAATCCTCCCTTTAATTACATTATTCATAGTGCTCCGCTTGATAGTTCCAATCTTCCTTATTATCACTGGCATATAGAAATTATACCTAAATTAACCAAAGTAGCTGGTTTTGAATGGGGAACGGGTTTTTATATTAATCCTACTTCCCCGGAAGAGGCGGCGAGGTTTTTAAGGGAAGTGGAAGAATAATAGGGATGGAGAAAAGATGAATGTTTTAATTGCCTCTTCAGAATGTGTGCCTTTTGCTAAGACAGGAGGGTTGGCCGATGTAACGGGGGCATTACCTAAAGCGTTAAAAGAGCTCAAACATGATGTGCGTGTAATTATGCCTCGGTACAATAAAATAGATGCTAAGAAATTTAATTTAAAAGTTATTGCTCGAAATATTCCAGTTTCTTTTAGGAATAAAGTTGAATTAGCTACAGTAATGGAGGGTAAAATTAATTCAAAGTCCTCTATTCCTGTTTATTTCGTAGATAATGAGAAATACTATAATCGTAATGAATTATACAGGACTTCTTCAGGAGATTATTCTGATAACGGGGAAAGGTTTATTTTTTTTTCCCGTGCTGTTTTAGAAGTAGCCAAAGCAATAAATTTTAAGCCTGATATAATTCATTGTAATGATTGGCAAACCGGCCTTATTCCTGCTTACCTCAAAACTATTTATAAATCAGATTCCTTTTTTTTTCGCACTGCTGTTCTTTATACTATTCATAATATTGCGTATCAGGGTGTTTTTTCCAGAGATATTTTTTATTTAGCCGGGTTTGATTGGAAGGATTTTATTCCACAACGATTGGAATATTACGGACAATTTAATTTTATGAAGGCAGGATTGGTTTATGCGGAAATATTAAATACCGTTAGCAAAACTTATAGCCGTCAGATTCAAACCAGTGAAGAATTTGGACGGGGAATGGAGGGAGTGCTGGCGCAGAGGAAGAAAGACCTTTATGGAATAATAAACGGTTTAGATTATAGTATCTGGAACCCTAAACAAGATCAAGATATTATTGTTCAATATAGTTTGGATGATTTAGAAGGAAAAAAAGTTTGTAAGAAAGACTTACAAAAGATAAGTGGATTACCGATAGCTCCCGATATTCCTTTAATTGGGTTGGTTGCCCGGTTGGATGCTCAAAAAGGACTGGATGTTCTTCATGAAGCAATTGGAAGAATGATGAGAATGAATTTGCAATTAATCATTTTGGGAACAGGTGATCCTGTATATATGGAGCTGTTTGAGAAAATAGGGGAAAAATATCCGCGACAGATAAGTGTAAATTTAAAATTTGATAATATGTTAGCGCATAAGATTTACGCAGGCAGTGATATGTTTCTTATCCCTTCTCATTTTGAACCGTGCGGATTGGGGCAATTGATTAGTTTTGTTTATGGGACAATCCCTATTGTCCATAAAACAGGGGGACTGACTGATACGGTAGATTCTTTTAATGTTAAAACAGGAAAGGGAAAAGGATTTCTTTTTAGTGAATATAATGCAAAAAGCCTTTTTGAAGCAATTAAAAAAGCAGTAAAAACATATAGAATTAAGAAGAAATGGAGTAGACTGATAAAAAATGGAATGGAATCTGATTTCTCCTGGGAAAAAGCGGCAAAAAGTTATGTAAGGTTATATAAAAAAGCACAACAAGAAAAAATAAAAGAAACAGAACAATGAAAGAGACAATTTTTTTAAGCTCAACTAATTTAATTTTCCTTTTTATAGATAAGTTAGCCATTGCTGGGAATCAGGGATTTTCCCTTGAATAATACCAAAAAACTCATCCTGGAGTTTTTCAGTGGTAGGTCCTCTTTTCCCTTCATTAATAGGGATATTATCTATTTTTACAACGGGTGTTATTTCTACAGCAGTTCCTGTAAAAAATACTTCGTCGGCAAGGTATAAAGCTTCCCTCGGAATAAGATGTTGTTCCACCCTAATATTTAAATTTCGGGCAATAACGAAAATACTATGACGGGTAATTCCTGCTAAAATAGAAGAACTGGTAGGAGGGGTATAAATAACACCGTTTTTGACCATAAAAATGTTTTCTCCCGAGCCTTCGGAAACATAGCCATGAGCATCTAAAGCAATTCCCTCGTCAAACCCGTCCTGAACAGCCTCCATTTTAATTAATTGCGAGTTAAGGTAATTTCCGCCTGCCTTAGCTAAAGCAGGAAAAGTGTCGGGGGCCGGCCTTCTCCAGGAAGAAACACGTACGGATACACCTTTTTCTTTTACCCCTTCACCTAAATATTCTCCCCATTCCCATGCCGCAATGGCACAACAGACAGGATTTTCCAAAGGATTCAATCCCATATTTCCGTATCCCCGGAAAACAAAGGGGCGGACATAACATTCTTTAAGATTGTTTTTCTGTACGGTTTCAATGACGGCTTTGGTGAACGTTTCTTTGGAGAAAGGAATTTCTATTCGATATATCTTTGCTGATTCATAAAGACGAGTTATGTGGGCTTTTAAGCGAAAGATAACAGGGCCTTTGTCGTTTTTATAACAACGCATACTCTCAAAAATAGAAGAACCGTAATGTATAACATGAGAGAGAATATGAGTCGTTGCTTCCGACCATTTAACAAATTTACCGTCATACCAGATTTCCCCTTTTCCAAAAGACATAGGTTCTTCCTCCCTTAGTAAATAAATGTGATTATTAAAAAGTAAAAAAATTATATATAAAACAATACCGTTTGTCAATGCTTTTTGTTCTTAGCCCGATGATTTTATTCAATGAGTCTTAGAGTTTTTTCAGCTATGCTGACAAAAACTCTGTAGTCGAAGGGCTCAGCATAAACTCCCTTGAAGGGAGCCGAAGGGGTAATTCAATTTATTTTGAATAAGAGAAATTATTTTGACTTTTTTTTCTAATTTTGATAGGATACTTTTGTGAGGGAAGAGACTATTAATATTGGGGGGATAAAATGTTTTCCACGAATGAAATACTGCTAAGAATTATTATTTCTTTTTTGTTGGGAATCCTTATTGGTTGGGAAAGGGAAACCCATGGACGGGAAGCAGGATTAAGAACACATGTATTAGTATGTATGGGAGCAAATTTATTTATGTTAGTTTCCCAATACATGTTTTTTATTTATCAAGACATTGCTGTGGTTGATCCTACCCGTATTGCAGCCCAGATTATTACCGGAATAGGGTTTATTGGAGCGGGAACAATTATGCAGGCAAAATTTTCTGTAAGGGGGTTGACTACCGCAGCCAGTTTGTGGGTGGTAGCCGGGATTGGAATGGCAATAGGGTGTGGTTGTTACTTTGCGGCTTTTGTTACGGAAATATTAGTACTTTTTACCTTGCTTTTGTTGTGGAGATTGGAACATTTTTTTCAAAGAGATTGGTATAAAATAATTGATGTCAGCGGGGAAAGTAACGGGAAACAACTGGAAAAAATCAAGCAAATCATAGAAGGGGCTGGAGGGAAAATACAAAATTGTGTTATTGAAAAAGATAAAAAAGCTAAAAGGATCAACATAAAAATAAATGTTAAATTCAGAAAAGTGAAGTTTAATAAAGATTTAGTCGATGAAATACTGGAGATAGAAGGTTTAGAAAAAATAAGATGGGAATAGAATTATAATACAATTGAGAAGGATAATTTTGGGTTGGCAGGAAAAAATAAATAACTATGATAACTCCGGATTTGTCGGGAAGAGAATTTAAATTATTTCAGGATTTTATTTTGGAAAATAGTGGGATTTTTCTAGATAGAAACAGGGAAGATTCTTTGAGAATAAGCCTTTTTTCCAGGATAACCGCTAAAGGGTTTAGAAATTATTACGAATATTATTCCTTTCTTAAATATGATGCTTTGGGTGAAAAAGAATTTAGGGAACTATTAAGCCTAATAACGATAAATGAAACTTATTTTTTTAGGAATCCTTCCCATTTTAAATTTTTAAAAGAATATATTATTACTCCCTCAATAAGCGAAAAAATACTTTACAGAGAAGGGATGAAAATCTGGAGTGCAGGATGCTCTACAGGGGAAGAGCCTTATTCTATGGCGATAACTATTTTGGAGGTATTTGGGGGGTATAAAAATCTGAATATTGAAATTCTCGCTACAGATGTAAGTATGAATGCATTAGACAAAGCCAAAAAAGGAATTTATTCTCCTCACTCTTTGAAGTTGATTGATGAAAAAATAAAAAATAAGTATTTTATTCCTGTAGATAAAAAACAATTCAAACTAAAAGATAAAGTAAAGGAAATGGTAAAGTTTGAATATTTTAACTTAATTAAAGAACCCTATCCCCTGTCTAAAATGGGAGCATGGGATATCATTTTTTGTCGTAATGTTACTATTTATTTTAAATTAGAATCAATTATAAGAGTGGTACATAATTTTTATAACAGCCTTAAAGAGAATGGTTATTTTTTCATTGGATATGCGGAAACCATGCAGCAGATATCTTCTGAGTTTTTGCCTTTTAAATGGAAGGATATTTTTATATATACAAAGAAAATGCCGAATTTATCCCCGGCAGAAAAAACCGCAAATGAAAAAGAAGCTGTTATTGCTAAAAAGAAAATAGAGCGAAAACCTCTTAACGAGGCTATTTTATCCAGGGATTTGTACAGCAAAGCGATGGTGTTTTTTGAACAGGGGGATTTTTCCCAAGCATTAAGAGAGATTGGAGAAGTACTTAAAATAGAACCTCAAATGGCTGAAGCGCATTTTTTGGCAGGAAAAATCCATGCTAATTCTCACCGATTTATTGAAGCGGCAGAGTCTTGTCAATGGGCTATACAACTGGTTCCTTTATTTCTTGCCGCACATTTTCTTCTGGGAGTTGTCTATGACAAAATGGGACAACGCCAGGAAGCAATTGATGAATTCAGGAAAGTTATTTATATTGACAGAGATTTCGGTTTGGCGTACTTTAATATAGCACGTATTTATCAATTACAGGGAGAAAGCGAAAAATCCCTGAAAGAATATACTAATGCAATAAAAATTTTTCAAAAATTTTCTTCGGAGAAAACATTGGAGTTTTCAGAAGGAATTACCAGTGAGTTTTTGATTCAGACTTGCCGACAAAGCATTGAAAGAATGAGGAAATCTATAAATAAAAAAAATGAATAAAATATTATTTATTGTCAATATTGTGATGCCTGTTTTAGCCGGAATAGTATATTTCCTTATGGCCGGATATATTAAATATATTGCCCCTATGCGTTTGTTAGTTACCGGGAGGGTTACTTATCGAGGAGCTTTCTGGGGTTTTATTTTCTTTGGTATTTTTTTGATGACCCGTCCTTTTCAAATTCTTCTTGGCCCGCATCCAGTGCCGCTTATAATTAACAATATTCGTGAATTTTTTATGATAGGGCTTTTTTCACCTGCGGTACTTATAGGGTTACTTAGTTTTTCATTAGGGCATGAAAAAATAACCAAGAGATTTATTATCGGCGTATTTGTGATTTGTTTTGGGTTAGCGGGTATTTTTGCGGTGGTTAATGTTTTTGCTGTTGGCGGCTCTAAAGAAATTTTTAAAATAGGAAAGTATGTGGTTTATGACGGGATATGGTTTCATGAATCTAATCCCAATAAAAGCCTTATGCCTATTTTGTTTGGAATTCGTTTTTTAAGTCCGGTAATGGTGATGATAACAGGCGGTGCCATTTGTTTGTGGCGTTCGATTACTTTTCCTAAAGAATCAATTTATGATAATATGCCTAAAAAATTGTTATTTCAATCTTTTGCTGTTTTTAGTTTTGGTTTTTCTATGCTTTTTTGCGGGTTTATGTTTATTTTTTGGAATATTCCTAATCAATGGTGGATATATTATGCAGGAGCATTGATGGCAGGGGTTTTTGAATTAATCAGTTTAAGTATTTCTTTAAAAAAAGAAGTAAAAATATAAAAAAGCCGGCGATAATTAAGGATAATAATTTTAATAATGAGAAAAAAATATATAAGTCAAAATAATTTTCAATGGCATTATGCATTGTTTCTTTTCCTCTTAATGTTAGTAATTACTTTGTTTGTGAGTTTAAGCGTATATTTTACTTTATGGATGGAGTTGTTAAAAGGAGAAATTTTCTTTGAAGACATGATTGTAAAAACAGGCAAATTAGTAGCAGGGAAAATAGGGGTTTTGATAATATTGGAGGCTATTTTGTGTTTTTTGTTTTCTCACCGTATTGCCGGGCCAATCAGCCGCATAGAAAAGATTATTGGATTACTTCAGCGGGGAGACTTAAGCCGTGATATTCAGATAAGAAAAACCGATGAATTAAACGGATTTGTAAATGAAATTAATCAGTTAGTGTACCTTTTAAGGGAACGGATAAAAAAAGAGAAGAAGTTGATAAAAGATGTAAAAGTGAAAATGGATGTATTAAGCGGGCTCTTAACAGAAGAAGGAGTAGATAAAAGAAAAATTGTAATGATTCAGAAAGAGATAGAAAAAAGCATAAATAGTTTGGAAGAAGGAAACGAACATTTTAAATTGGAATAACTGTGCGGTAAGATGAGTTTTAAATATGCTCGTAAAAAATAAAGACAGGCTAATTTGCGGCAGGAAAATATTTAAATGTTGAATGAGCAATAGAAGGTGATAAGTAAAGGAAAAATTGGTAATTCTATTTTGTATCCACGAAAAATAATTTTAATTTTAACTGTTTTTTATGTTTCATCAATAATTGTTGCGGACTATTTATGTTTTTTTAATAACATTCCCAAAGAAGACATTTCTTATTTTGTCCCCCGTAAAATAAAATTAAAAGGTTTGATTGTCAGCCAACCCCAAAATAAAAAAAACAAAACCGTTTTTATTTTTAAAGTAAAAGAAATAATAAATGAGAATTGTAATGTTTCGGGTAAAATATTGGTAAATTGTTATTTTCCCCGGTTTGATTTTAAGCGAGGTGATGAAATAGCAGTAACGGGTACTCTGAGTTATCCTTACTCAGCACTTAATCCCGGTGAATTCGATTATAAAAAATATTTATCAAGAAAAAAAATTTATGCTTTACTGCAGGTAAATGGGTATAATAATATAAGATTACTTACTTCAGGGAAAAGAAATTTTATCTTTAAGGTTTCCTCTTTTTTGCGGCAGGAAATGAAGAAAAGAATCGAACAACATACAAAGAAATATTCCTGGCGTGTTTTATCCGGAATAATGTTAGGAGAACGGAATATTCTTCCCAGGGAAATTTATCAGGATTTTATAGTCAGTGGAATAGTTCATATTCTTGCGGTTTCCGGCCTTCATGTGGGATTGGTCCTTTTTATTTTTTTAGGTATTTTTTCCCTGTTGGGTTTGCCGAAAAAAAGCACTTATTTTTTAACAATTATAATGATTTTTTTTTATGTCCAGATGACCGGTGCCCGTCCTTCGGCAGTGAGAGCTTTTCTTATGGCTACTCTGGGCTTAGGTGCGTATTTTTTTGGGCGTGATAGAAATTTGCATCATAGTCTTTATCTTTCTGCTTTGATTATTCTTTTTGTTAATCCCCGTGTTTTTTTTAGTATAGGTTTTCAGTTTTCCTATTTAGCGACTATCGGGATATTATATTTATCGGGTTTAATTCGAAAGTTGTTGACTCCTTTACCTGTTTGGCTGTGCAATACGATATCTGTTTCTTTGGGCGCCCAGATTATGATATATCCTTTAATTGCTTATTATTTTAATCAAATTTCATTGGTAGCTCCTCTGGCTAATATTTTTGTGGTTCCTCTGGTGGGAATTATTGTTACATTGGGATTTTCTACCTGTATTATTTCTTTAGTAAGCAGTTTTTTTGCCGGCTTAATCGGTGGAGTAAATAGTTTGTGTATACTTTTTTTAATAAAAGAAGCTAAATTTTTTGCTTCTTTGCCTTTGGCTTCAATTAAAGTAATGACCCCTTCTGTTTTATTTTTAGTCGTTTTTTATTCAATAATATTCTGTTTAATAAATTATAAAACCGTAAATAAAATTTTCAAAAAATTCTCTTTTTTTAAATTCCGGTACTTTTTCCTCTTCGGAGGAATTATTGTAAGTTTAATATTTATTATTAACAGTTCATTTTTTCGTTCTGCTGATTTAAAGATTACTTTTTTGGCACTTAGAAAAGGGAACAGTATTTTTTTAGAATTCCCGGACGGTAAAAATATGCTGATAGGTGTGGGTGGAACATCTAAAGCAGCGGAAAGGGTTCTGGTACCATTTCTTTTAAGTAAAAGGATAAAAAAAATAAATACTGTTGTCATCGTGAGAGATGATCCTGTCCACACAAAGGGATTAGGTGTAATATTAAACAATTTTAAAATAAAGGAAATGGTTTTTAATAGTAATCTTGGTAATTGGGATGTTCCTTTTAAAATTAGAAAAGTAAAAAGAGGAGATTGGCTTAAAAAAGAAAAAGAACTTGCTTTTCAGGTTTTAAATCCCGGGTTTTTTAGAAATAACAGAAATGACAGTTTAGTATTACATTTGGTTTACAAAGATTTTAGTATTCTTTTTGCCGGAGATATAGGGAAAAGGGCACAAAAAAGGATAGTCAATAATTATGACCTAAAAGTTAAAGTCCTTCAAATTCCTGATCAAAAAGGGGGGAAAATTTTAAGAAATTTTTTGTGGGAAATTTTTCCCGAATGTGCTATAATAACTTTTTCAGGAAAAGCGAAGACAAATTTTTTAAGGCAGCTGGAACAAATAAGTTCAGAAAAAAAAGAAACTTTAGAAGTATATAGCACAAAAGAAATGGGTGCTTTGGAAATTACTACCTGTGGAAAAACATACGAAATAAAGGGACATAGGGATATAAAAGGACAGTAAATGGCAAAAAAGAAAGTTATCGTTATAAAATACGGCGGTGCTGTTTTAGAGAATGACACTGAAAGGAAAGAGTTGATTAAGGATGTCATTTTTTTAACTAAAAATAATTTTTTTCCTGTGCTGGTTCACGGTGGAGGTGTTCAGGTTACCAGAATGTTGGATGAATTGGGAATAAAATCCCGGTTTGTAAGAGGAATGAGGTATACGGATAAAAAGTCGTTGGAAATAGTAGAAATGGTTCTTTCCGCTAAAATAAATAAAAATTTAGTTGCGATGGTTAACGGTTTAAAAGGTAAAGCAGTTGGATTAAGCGGTAAAGACGGATGTATGGTTATTGCCGGAAAAGCGGGTGGAAATTTAGGATTAGTGGGTGAAGTAAAAAAAGTTAATACGGAATTATTGGAGCTTTTATTGAAAAATCGATTCATTCCTGTTATTTCTTCTATCGGAATGACTGGTGCGGGGGAAACATTAAATATTAATGCTGATATGATGGCACAGGCTATAGCTATAGCCCTGCAAGCACAGAAATTAATTTTTTTAACAGATGTGGAAGGGGTTATGTGTCAGGGAACGGTACTTAATAAAATAAAAGCCGAAAATATTAGCAAATTGATAAATAAAAAAGTGATTTTAGGGGGTATGATTCCTAAGGTTAAGGCAAGTATCGGGGCAATAAAAAAAGGAGTAGGAGAATGCCGTATTGTTAATGCTCGCACTAAACATATTTTAGTCTTAACAGTCTTAAAGAATCAGAATAAAGGGACAATGATTATAAGGTAGTATAAGGTTTTTTTAATTTGGGGGAAAAAATGTCATTAAAAAAAATAATTCAGCAGGATAAAAACTATGTGTTGCAGACTTACAATCGTAAACCGCTTGTTTTGGTAAAGGGTAAGGGGATTTATGTCTGGGATATTGAAAATAACCGGTATTTTGATTTTTTCCCGGGTTGGGCGGTGAATAATCTGGGACACTGTTATCCGGCGGTAGTAAAAGCGATTAAGAAACAATCGGAGAATTTACTGCACGTATCTAATAGTTATTATAATTTGCCGCAAACAGAGTTGGCTAAAAGGCTCTGTCATTTATCTTTTGCGGATAAAGTTTTTTTCTGCAATAGTGGTGCGGAAGCCAATGAATCTGCAATTAAATTAGCAAGGAAGTATGCGAAAAAGAATTCAGGAAACAACAAATATGAGATAATTACTATGCTGGGCTCTTTTCACGGGCGGACGATGGCTGCTTTAAGTGCAACCGGGCAGAAAAAATATCAACAAGGGTTTGAGCCCCTTCTGAAAGGGTTTAAATATGTTCCCTTTAATGATTTCGAAGCCTTGAAAGAAGCAATTTCTGAAAAGACCTGTGCGGTTATGTTAGAAGTAATTCAGGGAGAGGGTGGGGTTAATAGTGTTAGCCTTGAATACTTAAAAAAATTACATAATCTTTGTAAGCAAAAGAAGATTTTATTAATCTTTGATGAGGTGCAAACAGGAATAGGCAGAACGGGAAAAATGTTTGCTTATCAGCATTTTGGAATTAAACCGGATATAATGACTCTGGCTAAAGCCCTGGGAGGAGGGGTTCCTATTGGGGCAATGCTTACTACTGATAAGGTGGCTTCTTCCTTTAAAGCAGGCGACCATGCTTCTACTTTTGGGGGGAATCCGCTTGCCTGTGCAGCAGCAATAGCTGTTTTAGAAACAATAAAAGGGAAAAATATTTTAAAAAATACAATGGAAAAAGGAGATTATTTTTTTAAAAAATTAAAAGAAATAAAAAAGGAATTTTCCTTTGTAAAGGATGTTCGCGGTAAAGGATTGATGCTGGCAATGGAATTAAATTTTGAAGGAGAAAAAATAGTTAAGGATTTTATTGAAGAGAAGGTGTTGATTAATTGTACTCAGGGAAATATTTTGAGATTTATGCCTTCTTTAATCATAAGCAAAAAAGAGATAGATGTTTTTTTGAAAATATTAAAAAATATTTTTAAACAACATGAAAAATCAGAGGGAAAAAGAAAATAATTAAGGAGGGGAAAATGGCGAAAAAAAATTTTTTATTTACATCCGAGTCCGTGACGGAAGGGCATCCGGATAAGATTTGTGACCAAATTTCAGATGCAGTTTTGGATGCAATTATCGGGCAAGATTCTAAAGGGCGGGTTGCCTGTGAAACTTTTATTACGGTAGGTTTAGTGGTGGTAGGCGGAGAAATCACTACCAATAGCTATGTGGATATTCAAAAACTCGTACGAGGGCTTTTGAAAGACATTGGATATACAGATGCTAAATATGGGTTTAATTGTAAAACCTGTTCTGTCCTTAATGCTATCGGAAGCCAATCACCGGATATTTCTCAGGGCGTGGATATAGGGGGGGCAGGGGATCAGGGATTAATGATTGGTTATGCCTGTAGGGAAACCGAAGAACTTATGCCTTTGCCTATTATGCTGGCACATCAATTGACCAAAAGACTGGCACAAGTGAGGAAAGAGGAAATTCTCAAATATTTAGGCCCGGATGGGAAATCACAGGTAACGGTAGAATATAAAGACGGGGTTCCTCATCGGGTGGATACTGTGGTAATATCATCACAGCACACAGAAGAAATTCTGGATTCTACGGGAAAGAAGATAACTCAAAAAGCAGTAAATGAAATTATTGAAGCAGTGATTAATCCCATTATTGAGCAACGGTTTTTGGATAAAGAGACTAAATATTTTATAAATCCTACCGGAAAGTTTGTAGTTGGCGGCCCGCAATCAGATACGGGAATGACCGGAAGAAAAATTATTGTAGATACTTATGGGGGGATGGCTCCGCATGGCGGAGGGGCTTTTTCCGGGAAAGATCCCACGAAAGTAGACCGTTCTGCTTCTTATATGGCCAGATATATCGCTAAGAATGTTGTAGCCGCGGGAATAGCGGATAAATGTAATATTCAATTAGCCTATGCTATTGGTGTAGCCGATCCTGTTTCGGTTATGATTGATACTGAAGAAACAGGGAAAATACCGAATAAGAAAATAGTGGAATTAGTCAGAGAAAATTTTTCGTTAACCCCACAAGGGATAATAAATGAACTTAATTTGTGTAGGCCTATTTATTTAAAAACAGCTGCTTACGGCCATTTTGGAAGAACAGAGGAAGAATTTAGCTGGGAAAAAACAGATAAAGCAGATGTTTTACGAAAAAAAGCAGGAATGTAAAAATCAAAGAAAAAGGTTAAAAATTAAAAGAGGAGGAAAAAGTGAAATACGATATTAAAGATATAAAGAAAGCCCAGGAAGGAAAAATGCGGGTTGAATGGGCGGAAAGTAAAATGTTGGTGTTGCGTTTAATAAAGGAAAGGTTTGCAAAAGAAAAACCTCTTCGTAATATAAAAATAGCTTGTTGTTTACATGTAACTACAGAAACGGCTAATTTGGCTATTACCCTTAAGGCGGGTGGAGCACAGGTTTCTCTTTGTGCTTCCAACCCTTTATCTACTCAAGACGATGTTGCCAGCCATCTCGTAGTACATCACAAGATGCCTGTTTTTGCCATAAAAGGAGAGAATAACGCGATTTATTATCAACACATTAAAGCATTACTGGATCAGAAACCACAGGTTACTATGGATGATGGGGCAGACCTGGTTTCTATGGTTCACAGTAAAAGGAAAGAGTTAATCAAAAATATTATCGGTGGAACGGAGGAAACTACTACCGGGGTAATTCGATTGAGAAGTATGGAAAAAAACAAGGTTTTAGCTTATCCGATTTTTGCCGTAAATGATGCGGATACCAAACATTTATTTGATAATCGGTATGGTACGGGACAATCAACCATGGACGGCATAATTCGTGCTACCAATGTTTTAATTGCCGGAAAGAATGTAGTCGTTTGCGGTTATGGATGGTGTGGCCGGGGTGCGGCTATGCGGGCTAAAGGTTTGGGGGCAAATGTTATTGTTACCGAGGTCAATCCTTTGCGGGCTCTGGAAGCTTTGATGGATGGTTATTGGGTGATGCCTATGGCCGAAGCGGCAAAGTTAGGGGATATTTTCATTACCCTTACCGGAGATATAAGCGTGTTGAGAAAAGAACATTTTAACGTAATGAAAGACGGAGTGATTGTTTGTAATTCAGGCCATTTTAATGTAGAAATTGATGTAGAGGATTTGAAAAAAATGAGCAAGAAAAAACGCACGGTGCGATGTTTTGTAGAAGAATATACGCTGGCAAATGGGCGAAAAATAAATTTAATTGCCGAAGGACGGTTAGTGAACCTTGCCGCTGCGGAAGGGCATCCCGCTTCAGTAATGGATATGAGTTTTGCTAATCAGGCGCTATCCGCGGAATTTCTCATCAAGAATAGAAAAAAATTGGAAAAAAAGGTTTATCCTGTTCCTGAACAGATAGATGTTAAAATTGCCCGCTTAAAATTGAAATCGACAGGGATAAAAATTGATCTTCTTACTGCTAAACAAAAAGAATATTTAAATTCCTGGCAGATAGGGACGTAAAAGACGAAAGATAAAGACAGTCCATAGACAGAAACTACAGTTATAAGTTACTAGTTATGAGTTATAAGTTAACTACAACTACAACAACGACAGTTATAAGTTAAAAACAAAGACAAAAGATAGGTCACAGATAACAGGCAAAAGAAAAAGGCACAAAGGCTACTTACTGGCGAGACTGTCGTTCCGCTCCAGCAGTTGATAGTCTATAGACAACAGATGACAGGCAAAGACGAAAGACGAGGGACGAAGGACGAAACAAAGACAAAGACAAAGACAAAAAACACAGACAAAAAATAGTCAAACATAATTTATGACAATGTATGACGCGAACGAAGTGAGTATTTGACTATTTATGACAATTGTGTAGAGAGATAGTTGTAATTTCGTTTGACGGTTTCTATGTGTATTTTTTGATAATACCACAACACAAGGTAATGTCAAAAATTAGATGAAAGAATATGAAAAGTAATTTCCCCCTTTGAAAAAGGGG
>CBDUZB010000004.1:0-25947 GCA_965371605.1 uncultured bacterium | reverse complement strand
TATGACGCCCGTCGGAAAAAGTATTCATTAGCCCAATAAATTGGGCAACTACATTGATTGTGACACAGTCTGTTCGCAGGAATGACAGAGTGAAAAAAGGAATGATAGAGCTCAATTTACCTGTCCGCTTTTGGAGGATTGGGCGGAACGGATAGTAATGATGCCTTATAAATGAGGCAACTACAATTTTTAAAAAATAGGTGAAAAATATGAATGTTTTGGTTACCGGAGCTACCGGGTTTATCGGTAGAAATTTAGTGCAGGAATTAGCTCAGCGTAAAGGATATGAAAATATATTTTGTCTGGTAAGGAATGAAAAGAAAGCCGCTAGATTGAAACCTTTTGGGGTGAAATTAATTTATGCTGATATTACCCGAAGGGATACTTTAGAAAAAATAAAAGAAGAAAAAATAGATGTTGTTTTTCATTGTGCCGGATATGTGGGGAATAAAAGAAAATTATTAGAGAAGATAAATGTTTTAGGTACGGAAAATATTTGTGAGTTATCCAGGCAGTTAAAAGTAGAAAGGATGGTTTATCTCAGTTCCATAGCGGTAGTCAGTGGGAATAAGCAAATTCCTTTAACCGAAGATTTACCTTATAATGCAACGGGTTCTTACGGCCAATCAAAAATAGAAGCGGAAAAAAAAGTATTGGAATTTCGCCGAAAAGGGTTGAGAGCTGTAATCATAAGGCCCTGTATGATTTACGGAGAGGAAGAGCCTCATTTATTAAAACTTCTTTGTTTTTTATTAGAATATAAGTTGTTGCCTTTGGTCGATGAAGGAAAAAGAAAATTACATCTGGTTTACATAAAAAATGTAATAGAACTAATGCTTTATTCCCTTAGGAAAGAGGAGTTTTTAAAGGATACTTTTTTTATAGCGGACAATGAAGTTTTGAGTGTGAAAGAAATTTTCGGTACGATAACTAATGTAGCCGGGGTTTCTCCTGCCTGGAATGTTCCTGCGGTTCTAAAGCCGGTATTTTTAAGAATTCCTTTTTTACGCAGGGGGATAAGGTTTTTTCTTAAAGATAGAATATATAGTATAGAAAAAATTAAGTCTTTAAATTTTACGCCTCCTTGTCCGGCAAAGTCCGGTTTTGAGCAAAGTGTGAGGTATTTTCTAAAATGAAAAAAAAAGAAATTTTGGAATATCTTAAAAGTAATGAAATATCTTCCCTGTTAAGAGAAGCAGATGAAACAAGAAAGTTATATTGCGGGGAAGAGGTTTTTATCCGGGGGATTATTGAGTTTTCTAATTTTTGTGTGCGTAATTGTTTATATTGTGGGTTAAGAAGAGACAACAAAAAGATAAAACGTTATCGAATGCAGACGGGGGAAATAATAGAGTGTGCATTTAAAATAATAGAAAAAGGGATAAAAACAATAGTTTTACAATCGGGAGATGATTTTTATTATACCCGGGAAATGATTGGCGGGATTATTAGTGGGATTAAGAAAAAATACCCCAAAGTAGCCATTACCTTATCTATCGGGGAAAGGCCGTTAAAAGAGTATAAAGCATTTAGAGATTATGGTGCGGACAGATACTTGCTCAAGACAGAGACGCTCAATGCTAATCTTTATCAGCGGTTACATCCGGGCCAGAGTTTATCTGCCAGGTTAAAAATTTCGGATTATTTAAAAAAGTTGGATTTTCAGGTAGGGGCGGGATGTATTGTCGGCCTTCCCGGACAGACAGTGGATGATTTGGTCAATGAAGTTTTATTTTTAAAAAAATCCCATTTTGCTATGGCCGGAATAGGGCCTTTTATTCCTCAGGGAGAAACCCCTTTAAAAGATTTTCCTCAGGGAAAATTAAAATTAACCTTGAAAGTTCTGGCCTTAGCCCGTATTTTAACTAAAAAGACTCACCTTCCGGTAACAACGGCTTTAGCTACAATTGATCCGCAAAAAGGGCAGGGAGCAGGACTAAGGGCAGGGTGTAATGTGATTATGCCTGATTTTACTCCGGCAATTTACCGAAAGAAATATCAAATTTATGACCACAAAGTAAAAGTCACCTTAACCGGTGCAAAAAAAATAATTTTACAGGCAAAAAGAAGAATTTGCTTAAATAGAGGAGATGCTTTTAAATAGATGATTATTTTGTTCTTGCCTTAAGAATAGATATAAAGTAAAATCAAAAAAGGTTTCAAAAAAAATTGAAATAAGGAGAAAAAAATGCTAAAAAATTTTGTTCTGGATACAAATGTTTTAATTCACGATATTGATTGTATACATAATTTTGCGGATAATAAGGTTACCATTCCCATAGCAGTGATTGAGGAGCTGGATAAATTAAAAAGGTCTCCTGATGAACGGGGAAGAAATGCCCGAATGATTGCACATAAAATAGATGAACTACGTGTTAATGGAAAATTAAATGAAGGGGTGCCATTGAAAGAAGGAGGTATTTTTAAAGTAGAAATTGATCCTTCCGGAGAGAAAATGTCTTATAAATCAAAAAATTTTTCCCCTGATACCCGTATTCTTCATACGGCCATGGGTTTGCAGGAAAGAGGGGAAAATGTCGTTTTTATTACCAAGGATATAAATTTAAGAATAAGGGCGGAAGCAGTGGGCCTGACCGTTCAAAATTACGAAAAAGAAAAAGTTGATGTGGAAACCTTGTATTCCGGGTATAGAACTATTAAAGTTAAAAAAGAAGTGATTGATAAATTTTTTATAGATAAGAAAATTAAAGCAGATAAATTAGGTAAGTTTTCTACTAATGAATTTGTTATCCTCAGAGATGACCAGAATGATTCCCATTCAGCGATTTTAAAATATGAGCAAAAGAGCGATTCTTTTATGTCGCTTTCTCATCAGAAAACGGTTCCCTGGGGAATAAAACCGTTGAATAAGGAACAGCGCTTTGCCCTGGAGTTGTTGTTAAGCGAGGAGATAAAATTAGTGACACTGGTGGGGGTTGCCGGTTCGGGAAAGACATTGCTTTCCATTGCCTGCGGGTTGCAGCAAACAATTGATGAACAAAGTTATCGCCGGTTACTTATTTGCCGGCCGATTATTCCCATGGGTAAAGACCTGGGTTTTTTACCGGGTACAAAAGAGGAAAAATTACATGAATGGATGGGAGCAATAAATGATAATTTGGATTTTCTTTTTGAAAGGAATAATCCTTCCGTAGTTAAAAAAAGCAGTCAATATCTTTTTGATACGGGAAAAATTGAGATAGAAGCATTAACTTATTTGCGGGGGAGAACTTTACCTCAGCAATATATCATTATTGATGATGCTCAAAATTTAACCCCCTTAGAAATGAAGACTATTGTCAGTCGGGCAGGAAAAGATACCAAAGTAGTATTAACCGGAGATCCCTATCAGATAGATAATCCCTACCTTGATATTGCCAGTAATGGTTTGACCTATGTTGTAGAGAGATTTAAAGGGCAGGAATTATTCGGAAATGTAACCTTTGTGAAGAGCGAAAGAAGTGAATTAGCCGCTTTAGCTGCGAAATTACTGTAACGGGTAAATTTTTCTATCATCGCAGAAAGGAAAAGTTTTTTAAGTATTGGAGTCGGAAGGGGAGGATGCCATTAACAAAGGGAAAATAATATCACTGGTGCAGCAGGGAAGCCAGACGGCAAGAAACAAAAAGGAAAAAACGATGAAAGAAGAAACCCATCCCAATGATTGACCTGTTGCCATCATAATGTGAAATAATGATGCCCAGGTACTTAACAAGACATGGCCGAAATGAGGTAATTTAGTAGTTGGTTTAAAATGAGCAAGAAGAATACCTAAAAATGCTAAAGGATTTATTAAGTACCATTTTTCAATAAAACCCAGATGTAAGTGTCTATTGGGCATATCTAATAAAGTCTCGCCTAAATAAGGAATTATACAGTCGCTCAAAGTGGCGATACCGATGGAACCCAAATAACCAATAAAAACTAAAGTCCAAAATTTGTGTTTTCCCGGTGCATGTAGTTGATACATGGATACAGTTACAAAAGCACTTAAGAGTACATGCAGGGGATGGAATAAGTAGAAAATATTATGAGAGGTATTTTGGGGAATATTTTGGCAGAGGAACATAATAATAATCCCGGTAAATGCCCCCAAAAGGGTAAAAGGTGCGTGATGTCTTAATTCTTTAATAATTAGTTTAAACACTTTGTTCCTCACTATTTATAAATAAAAATTACTTCCATTCATGATTCTACTAAAATAATTATTTCTTTGTCAACTTTTTTAAAAATACTTGATAAAGAGTAAGGTGTTTTGTTATACTTTCCATGTAAGCTTAGGGAGAGTCAAATGAATAAAAAAAATAAATTATACGGGAAAAAATTTAGTTCCTTAAAAAAACTGGAGGAATCTTTTGTTGAACAGCAACTGTCTTTATCTCCGGAAGAAAAATTATCAGTTGTGCAATACCTCAGAGAGCAATATTATAAAATTAAAGGGATTAAGCCCCAAAGAATGGATAAAACAATCACCTTTAAAGGCACAATGAAAAGGCTAAAGAAATGAAATTTGAAAATGATTTTGAAGATTTTATAAAAATTTTAAATACAAACGATGTTAAATACTGTATAATTGGCTGTATAGCAGCTGCTTTATATGGTCAGCCAAGACACACTGGAGAAATAGACATTCTTGTAGAGGTATCTTTAGAAAATAGCAGGAAAACACGAAAAGCAATTACAGATTTTGGGATAGACACTTCTGATCTTGAACCAGAGTATTTCAACCAATCCGGTAATTTTTACCAAATTGGAGTGGAACCTGTCCAGATTCATATAGCAACGGAAATAGATGGTGTAGATTTTAAATATGTTTGGAAAAATAAAAACAAATATAAGTATGGAAATGAGCCAGCTTATTATATAAGTTTAGATGACCTTATAAAAAACAAAGAAAGTCTCAATAGACCTAAAGACAAAGAAGACCTTATAATCTTAAAAAGAGTCAAAGAAAAATCTCGGGGAAGGTCTTTTTAACTTTTAGAAAATTTATAAAAAAACAAATAACAGCTTGCTTTAGCCGACCAATTTAAATTCTTAGAAAGCCGTCAATTATTTTGAAGTGTCAAAATAAGCTACTTTTCTACCAGCCGAATTTTCGAATTGGCGAAAAAATACTTGCTCTGAATTGTTTAATTTATGATACTTAATTTTAGAAAGCGGGGGAAAAAAACGGTTCATTTTCGAAAAAATATAAATTTTTAGTAAAGATTTAAGATCTTAATTAAGGGGGTTGAAAAAAGGGAAACACTGGTAGTGTTTTATTCAAGGACTGGGAATACGAAAAAATTTGCAGAAAAGATTGCTAACAATTTAAATGCGGATATTGATGAAAAAGACAGGAGTGGAATTAAAGGGTGGTTTAGCGGCCCGATAGATATTCTTTTAGGTAATGAGACTGAAATAGAAAACAAAAAAAATAAATTAGAATATGATTTAGTTGTTATTGGAACTCCGGTTTGACTGGGGACGATGACTCCGGAGGTAAAAACATATTTATCGAATAATCAATTCAATAGGGTTGCTTTTTTTTGTACTTATAATAATGGTGCCGGGAAAACATTTAATGAAATGGAAAAATCAACCAGAAAACCGGAAGCAGTGTTGGAAATAATGAAAAAAAATATAGAAAAAGACGAGACAAAAGAAAAAATCAGAATATTTGGTGATGAGGTGTCAAAAATAACATTTAATTAGTTTAACGGGGGAAAGACATGAATTTATCTACACTGTATAAGATTAGTTACGGGATGTACATTGTTAGTTCAAAAAAAGAGAATAATATCAATGGACAAATTGCTAATACTGTATTTCAGGTAACCTCAACTCCGCCTACGTTAGCTGTTAGTATTAATAAAGAGAATTTAACTCACGCTTTTATCCGGGAGAGCAAAATATTTACTGTTTCTATTCTTTCGCAGACAACGCCAATGACACTAATTGGAAATTTTGGTTTTAAATCTGGGCACAATATTGATAAATTCAAAGATATAAATTATAAATCAGGAATAACCGGTGCCCCTATAGTTTTAGAAAGTGTTATTGGATACCTGGAAGCAGAAGTTATTAATATGTTGGATGTAGGAACGCATACTATTTTTGTGGGTAATATAATTGAGGCGGAAAGCATTAGTGACGGGATTCCAATGACTTATGCTTATTATCATCAGATAAAAGGAGGAAAAGCACCTCCGACAGCCCCAACTTACATTAAAGAAGAACTTAAGAAGGAGGAAGGGAAAATGGAGAAATATAAATGTACTGTTTGTGGTTATATTTATGATCCCCAAAAAGGCGATCCGGATGCCGGAATAAAACCGGGAACTACTTTTGATGCTTTACCGAATGATTGGGTTTGTCCTGTTTGCGGTGCAGGAAAAGAAGCTTTTGTAAGAGAAAATTAAATAAAAAAAGATGATTAACGGGAACTAAGGCGTAGAAATGAGGGATAAGGAATGAAAGTACTTGAAGGTACGGCGGTATCATCAGGGTTGGTAAGAGGATTAGTTTGTTTATATTCAGATCAATCGGAAGAAACTGTTCCGCATTATACTATTACCGATAACCAAATATCAAACGAAATTGCCCGTTTGCAGGAAAGTTTTCGCAAAACGCAGGGTAGTATGCAGAAAATGATTAAAACAGCGGAGAAGATTTTTGACAAACAAGCCGTGGGAATATTTAATGTCCATCTAATGATGCTTAAAGATGAGGAGTTACTGAGGAAAATAATTAGTTTAATCAAAGAAAAAAAGATAAATGCCGAACATGCTGTTCATGATGTTTTTGAAACATATATAAATTTATATAATAAGAAACAACTGCATTTTAAAGAATTAGCCCAGGATTTTTTGAATTTAAAAGAAAGAATATTGAGTTCTTTTAGCGGCCTTTCCGGTCATTTTGAATGTTCGGTAGGAGAAAGACAGCGTGTAGTTGTAGCCGCACAAAAGTTAACTCCCTATATGGTTCTTAATATTCCCCGCAAAAATGTTTTAGCTTTTATTACTCAGGAAGGTGGATATACCACCCATGCCATGATTCTTGCCCGTTCTCTCGGTATACCGGTTATATTTAATATAAATGTGAAAGAAAATATGCGCTGTATGGATAGAGTAATTGTGGATGGGTTTTCCGGTAAAGTAATAGTTTCTCCTGACAAACGCACAGAAAACTATTATTCCCAAAAAATAGAAAAACATAAAACCAGGGAAAAGGTTTGTGCCATAAAGGGCAAGATAGTTTCCAAAACCGCGAGCAACATTAGAATTAAATTAAAATTAAATATAAGTACCCCGGGTGAATTGGAAATGATTAAAGATTTTAATCACGACGGAATAGGGTTATTAAGAACAGAGTTTCTTTTTTTGGAGCGAAATCATCCTCCTTCCCGGGAGGAGCAATTTAATATGTATAAATTAATTATGCAGAAAGCAGCAAATAAACCGGTGGTGGTGAGGCTGCTGGATATAGGTTCGGATAAACTACCGTTATTTATTAATCTCCCTCAACAGATAAATCCTGATTTGGAAATAAAAGGAGCTAGGGCAGTAGAAATTTTTTACGATTTGTATCTTACTCAGGTTAAAGCAATATTAAGAGCGGCGAAGGGAAGAGATTTAAGAATCCTCTATCCTATGGTTACTGATGAAAGTGATATTATCGTTTTTAAAAAACTTATTTCTCGGGCAAAAAAAGAATTAAACAAAGAAAAAGAAGCTTTTAGTAAAAAAATAACAGAAGGAATAATGATTGAGATTCCTTCGGCGGCTTTAAGAGCAGATGTTCTTTTACCTATGGTGGATTTTGCCAATATTGGGTCCAATGATCTTTTGCAATATACCCTGGCAGCTTATAGGGGTAATGCTCTGGTAGAAAAAAGGTATCATATTTTGCATCCGTCATTAGTTAAATTGTTTGAAATTATCATCAAGGCGGGGAAAAAAGAAAAAAAAGAAATTTGTCTATGTGGGGAAATTAGTTCCTTTGAAGAATTTTATCCGTTATTTTTAAAACTGGGATTAAGGAGTTTCAGTGTGGCCGTAGCGAAATTTCCACATATAAAATGTGAGCTTTTGCATCTCAACACCTCTGAAAAAACAGGCCTGGTAAAAAAGGTTTATTCCGCCAAATCAAAACTCGAATTAGACCGACTATTTCTAAAAACTTTTCCTAATTAATATTCATCTTCAGGATGTGTTTGACAAAGCCCCCTTTAAGTGCTAAATTTTTATCAAGGAAAGTAATCCTGTTCTGTCTATGAAGGGGGACAGGCACTTTTTATTATTATAGGAGAAAAAAATGTCTTCCCGGAAGACCAGCTTTACAGAATATTTATTTATGATACTAGTAATTATTTTATGTCGTGGATTTATCCATAATTATTTCGGACAGGAAAATACTTCAAATTATAATAACGGGCTCAAAAAATCTGAAAAAATAGTTAAGGTTGATGCCGGTAGTAACGGGACTCATTATGATATGGGAATTATTTATGGGAAAAGTGATTTATATGCCCAAACGATGAAAGATGTTCAGGAGATAAAAAAACTTAAAGCAGTGCTTAAAATTAATTCTGATGATACGAATGCTCATTATAATCTCGGGAAAGTTTATACTAAGAGGGGCCTGCATGATAAGGCAATAAAAGAGTATAAAGAAGCACTTAAAATAGAGCCGGAACATGTAGAAGCTAATTGTGGGATTAAATTGGCTTCTTCGCATTTAAGTAGGCAGGAAAAGTTTATTAAAATGGAAAAGGAATTAAAAAATGCGGATATAAAGTCAGCCGGGAAGAAAGGGTATAAAAAATATGTCTTAATCCTTTTATTAATTTTTACAACAGGGGGAATATTAAGGAAAGTTTTACATAAAAAAACAATGGAAGAGTATAAAAAAATAATAAAAGCTAATCCGAATAATGCAAAAGCACATCTGGACTTGGGAATTATTTATATGGATAAAGATTTAAGTAATCTGGCAGCGGAGGAGTTTAAGGAAGCAATTAAAATAAATCCTGATTGTGGCGATGCTCATTGTTACCTTGGAATTTTTTATTGTCACAAAGGCATGGATAAAGAAGCAATAAAAGAATTTAAGGAATCCCTAAGGATTGATCCTGATTATAATATAGATGCTCATTATGGCCTTGCGGAATCATATATGGAAGAGGGCCTTTATGAACAGGCGATAGAAGAATATAAAAAAGCACTTAAGATTAATTCCGGTGTTGCGGATATACATTACGGTCTTGGGCAAGTATATTATGTGCAAAATGATAATGAGCAGGCGATGAAGGAATATAAGGAAGCAGTTAGAATTAGTCCTGAAAATGTAGATTTTCGCTTAAATCTTGGAATGCGTTATATAGAGGAAGACTTGAACGATGATGCAGTGGAAGAATTTATCAAAGCAATTAAAATCGACCCTGATTGTGCGGATGCTCATACTTATCTTGGATTTATTTATAAAGAGAAAGGTTGGGATGAACAGGCAATAAAAGAATATAAAGAATCAATTAGAATTGACCCTGATTGTGTGGAAACGCATTTTAATCTTGGAGAACTTTATGTAAAGAAAGGATTATTTGAAGAAGCGTCAAAAGAATATAGGGAACTAAGAAGGATAAGTCCTGATTATGCTGATGAACATTATTTTCTTGGGGTAGAGTATAAGGAAAAGGGGTTCAATGAGCAAGCAATAAAGGAATTTAAAAAGGCAATGGAGACGGATCCCAAAAATGTAGATATTTATCTTCATCTTGGGTTGGTTTATATGAATGAAGGGCAGAATGAGCAGGCGATAAAAAATTTTAAGAAAGCAATTGAAATTGACCCTGATTGTGGTGCATCTTATTTTAATCTTGGATTTGTTTATGTTAAAAAAGGGTTATATTCCAAAGCGATAGAAAAAATTAAAATAGCAGTGGAGATGGATCCGGAGGAGGAAGAATTTCATTATACTCTCGGGATGGCTTATCTTTACTCGGGTAAACGCTGGGAAGCACTTGAAGAGTATAAGATATTGAAAGAATTAAACCAGGGAACAGCAGATTCTTTTTTAAAGCAAATGCGTGTTATGACCAAATAATTTTTTATTATCCGTACAATTTTTTATCCTTTCCCAGAAAACTTTCTACAAAAAACTATCCATAATAAACAATTTTTCTATTGAAAAATATGTATTTAATTTGGTATGCTAAATAACAGATTAGAAATAAGGGTATTAAATTAAGGTTTTAAAAAAAGGAGGTGAAAGAGGTGAAAATAGTGAACGTAAAAAAAATTTTAATTTCCGGGGGAATTATATGGGTAATCAATTCATTGTTTGGTTGGCTGACTTGTGGTTGGCTTTTTAATTGGGTATATAAATTGCCACCCAATATATGGAAAGACCCAACGACAATGATGAGTGCGGGAAAAATGATCGGCATGAATTTATGTGGGATTATTAGTGCAATATTATTTGCTCTGGTTTATGCAGTACTCTACAAAGGAATTCCGGGAAAAGGGGCAAAAAAGGGAATGATTTATGGATTACTTATGTGGTTAGTGGGTGCATTTTCAGGGGTAATGTCAATGTCATTTTATATGACCATTGCTACAACGGTCGTGGTGTACTGGATATTCCAGGCCTTGATAATGGGTTTGATTAATGGCGCGATAGTAGGAACTATTTATGTGGAGAAACAGTTAGAGAAACAGTTAAGTGGTAGGGAAAAATATTTAGCGGAAGAGGTAATGTCAAAGGATTAATGAAAGAGACGATAAATAATTTCCCCCCTTTGAAAAAGGGGGAGGACGACGGGAATACAAAACTAAACAGATATTCTCGTTGCTAAATTATACAAATTATAAATTAAATGTCAAATACTTTTGACATTACGTAATAAATAAGAAGGAGGAAAAAATGAAAAAACTCTGGAAATGTAGTTTTTTGGGGTTGTTTTTATTAGTGTTGCTCAACGGGGTAGGTTTTACTGCCGGGAATATAAAAGAAGCGGATAAATTATTTGATAAAGGAACGTTTCAGGAGGCATTGAAGGAATATGAATTAATATTTAAAGAAACAAAAAATGTCGAAATTCGCTGGAAAGCATTTTTTAGAGCTTGTGAATCATTAACTCATCTTTTCCGCTACGGAGCAGCAGCCCAAAAACTAATTTCCATCCCTCTCCCCAAACAAACGGATTATCGTGTGCGTGTATTAATTCTTAAAGCAGAATTATTCAGGAATTTTCTAAGTCAATATTCTTCTATTCAAAGAGGAGATATTATTGACGAAGAAAAAAATGATGTTTTTCGTCTTACCCCCGAGGAAATAAAAGAAGAAATCAAAAAAGCATATAGACAGCTCTGGGAATTGCGTAAAGAGTTGGTAAAATTAGATATAAAAAAAGAAGGATATTTTCTGGAGATAAAAGATATTGACCTGGGAATGTATCCTACCCTGTTTGATTATTTTATTTTGAGCTGGACTGATTACTTGTTGAGTGTTGAGGGGCCTGGTTATATGGGAGGAACCCAGGAAAGCATAAGGCCGGAAGCAAAATTATTGTTGGTGGATAAATTTAAGAGAAAGATAAAATTTAGTGATTCACCGGCGTTATTAGCGGCAGAACTTATGGAGTCAGCCGGTATTTTTGCTCTCCAGGGTCGTATGCAAGCCGGGGAACACTGGAAGATAAAACGCATTTTATTACCTTTAACTTATAATAATTTATTTGATTTAAGAAACTTAGCCAAGGATAAAAAATTATATGATAATGAGGATGTGAAAATATATAGAAAACAGGCCAAAGAAATATTGCTTAGATGGATGGAAAATTTTAAAACCAAAGAAGCTAAAGCAGAGGCAGGTTATCAGGCAGCTAAAATATTAAATGATGGTGCCCATTATTTACCGGCAGTAAAATTGTGCGAAAGAATAGAGGAAGAATTTTCCCATACTTATGCCAGCCGTAAGGCAGAGTCTTTAAGGGCAAGAATTCAGATGCCAACCCTTAATTTGCAGGTAAAAACGGTAATGCCTCCGGCAAAGGAAGTTTTCACTGTTACTACCAGAAACCTGGAAAAAATATATTTTCGGGTTTATAAAATAGACCCTTACGGGCTTAAAAATGAAGACAGTTTTTTTCGTAAAAATTTTAATGGGTGGTCTAATTTACTTAATTATCCGAACCGGAAGTGGCTGAAAGAACATTTTTTGCCGGAAGTTAGCCCTTATAAAGAATGGAAAATAGCAGGAAACAAAAAAGAAGATTTTAATTCCTTTACTCAGGTAGTGGATCCTCCGGCATTAACCGCGGGGATATATCTGGTTTTAGCCTGTGGGGATAAATCCTTTAAGGTGGGTAGTTCCCTGCTTCAGGCTTGTTTTTTTAATGTTACGAACCTTGTTTTAGTCGGCACACCTGGATTTAGTACTGAAGCTGAGGATGCTTATTATCGGTATATGGATGATCATGGCCGGGAAGAGATAGTTGATGAAGGTTTTCGTTTTTATGCCCTGGAAGCAAAAACAGGAAAACCGGCAGATAGTGCTAACCTGGATATTTATACCTATACATCCTTTCGAGGAGAGAGAAGAATTTTTAAATTAACCACTGATAAAACAGGAAGAGCCGCCTTATCTTTGCCGGTAAGAGTGGCCCCTGATAATTATAATTATTACCATATTGACCCATTAGCAAAAAGGGGTAAATCCTTTTCTTTCTGGAGGAACAATCAGTATCTTAATTATCATTCACCTGAACCTATAGTGCTTTTTATAGAGACTGATCGTCCTATTTATCGTCCCGGGGATAAAGTTAAGGCCAAAGTAATTGTAGTAAGGAGAAAGTCAGAGGGGTTTAAAACTTTAGATAAAACAGCAGAAGTAACTTTTTCTGTGTCCGATCCTAATGGGAAGAAATTTTTTACAAAAAAAGTTAATCTGAAAGAATTTGGCAGTGCTGATATTAGTTTTAGAATACCCACCGGCCGCCTATTAGGGAGATATAACATTAATGTCCAGGGGACGGACGGCCGTTTTAGCAATAATAAAACTATCGGTTTTTCCGTAGAGGAATATAAGCGGCCTGAGTTTGAGGTTGTACTTAAGGAAGCCAAAGAAGCCTGGAAATATAACCAGCCGGTAAAAATTTATGGACGAGCGACATATTATTTTGGCGGGCCGGTACCTAATGCATCGATTAAATACCGCATTAAACGCCAGGTTTATATTCCCTGGTATTATCGATATTGGTTTAGAGGTAATTATTCGGCTAATGAGGAAGAGATAGCCGGTGGTGAATTAAAGACCGATGAGCAGGGAAATTTTATAATTGATTTTATTCCCATGCCGCCACCTCAAACAAAATATGCCGGCAGTCTTCCGGATATCTCCCGATTTTTAGTGGAAGTAGAAGGCCGTGATTCCGGCGGCCGTACGATTTCCGCTCAGCAGTCTTATCAAGCCGGGAAAAATGCTATTTATTTGGTGCTGGAGCCCAAAAAAGGATTTTATTTAACTAAAGAAAGTGTCTCTATTCAATCAAAGCGTTTGACTATTAATGATGCCCCGGTAGAAGGAAAAAGTAGTTATAAAGTTTTTCAGTTGCAAAATGTTCCGGTCAAGACTCTTCTTGAGCTGGGATATTCTTATGCGGGGAATTTTGGGGATTGGTTACCTCCTTTGGATGTGCAGTTAAAAGATGTGCCTAACGGAGAATTAGTAGCTCTGGGGAAGATTAGACATAATAAAAAGGGTGAGGCATTGATAAAAATTAATCCTCTTTTACCGGGAACTTATCGCCTGGAGGAAGAATCTTTCGACCGCTGGGGTGGAAAAATAAAACAATCCAAGATTTTTGTGGTGGCGAAAAACAGAAAAGAAGCGGTTCCGGTAAATGCTCCCTCGGTAATGCTGGTAGAAAAGGATGAATATAAAGTAGGCGAGACAGCCCGTTTTATTATCGGGTCCGGATTAGCCGGCGGGATTTATCATTTGGAACTTTGGGCCGGTACGCATTTTTTAAAACAAATACTGATTGACGGAAATCAACCGGTAAGATTAATTCAAATTCCGGTAACTGAGAAAATGAAAGGGGGATTTACCCTGCGCTGGTTTGGGGTAAAGAATTTAGAGGTTCATTATGGCCAGACGACGGTTGCTGTTCCCTGGAAAGAGAAAAAACTTAAACTTGCTTTGACCCCTTTTAACAAGACATTGAAACCCGGGGAAAAAGTTACCTGGGGAGTAAAAATTAGTGATTGGAAAAAACAGCCGGTAAAAGGAGAGGTATTAGCTTTGATGTATGACCGTTCCCTGGAATATTATTTAACCTCTAATAATCTTTGGTTGAGCTGGCTTTATAATTTACGGCCGGCACCGGCTTATGGCGTGAATTCTGTTTTTAATCCGTATAGTATTAGTTTACCTATTACCGAGGGGTTACTGCAAAAGTTACTTAAAGCTTTTCGTCAACCTCCCCGAAAACCCGCTCTTCCCCGCTTGCGTACCGCAAGGACCTGGGCGAGAGTGTTTGGATATAGAGGGAGATCAGAGATGTTAGGTGAAATTTGCGATACGGAAGTTTGTTCTGGTGAATCGGAGGTGATGCCTCAGGCAGCTACGCTGAAAAAAAGCATTAAAATAGAGAACAAAGCAGGATTTGGAGCAGGAGGAAAAAAACACCGGGCAGCAGCAGAGGTAAAAACAAGGAAAGAATTTGCCGATACGGCTTTTTTTAAACCGCATATTGTCACCGGAAGCAACGGCACTAAAAAATTTACATTTACCGTGCCTGAGCAGCTTACTAGTTGGAAAGTAAAACTCTTTGCTTTTACTAAAGATGTAAAAGAAGGAATTTTAACCGAAGAAGCGGTTACCAAAAAGGAGCTGATGGTGCGGGCTGATTTACCGCGTTTCTTCCGGGAAAAAGATAAAGGAACGGTTTCGGCAATAGTGCATAACGAATCGGAAGAGATGATGCAGGGTGAGTTAGTGATAGAAATTAGTGAAAATAATAAATTAATTAATCAAAAATTAAAACTAAAAGATAATAAGAAACCGTTTGAAATAGAGCCTCATAGTTTAGCTGCTTTTAACTGGACAGTAGAAATACCGGAGGGGATAACTACTTATAAAGTAAGGGTGGTAGCGATGACCGATAAATTCTCTGATGCCGAGGAGAGAGAGCTTCCTATCCTTCCTTCCCGGCAAAGGCTGATTGAATCGGCATTTACTACTTTGTCAGGAAATGAAACTAAAAAATTGGAAATTGTCCTTAAAGCCGATTCCACCAGAATTAATGAATCGATGGTGCTGCAGGTTGACCCGCAATTAGCGCTAAGTATCTTAAATACAATGCCTTTTCTTGTTCAGTATCCTTATAACTGTGTAGAGCAAATATTGAATAAGTATGTACCTTTAAGTATAGTTAACGAAATTTACAAAAAGTATCCTGCCTTGCGTAAAGCGGTGAGTAAAATTCCCAGGCGTAAGACGGTTACTCCTGCCTGGGAAAAAGATGACCCCAGGAGACTGCTTAGTTTAATGGAAACACCCTGGCTCTGGCAGTCGGAAGGCCGTCCGGCCTGTTCTCCTACTATTGATTTACTTGACCCCGGGGTTGTGCAAAGACAAAAGGAAAGGAATTTAGCTAAATTAAAAGCGGCACAGCTTTCTAATGGGGCGTTTCCCTGGTGGCCGGGAGGAAAAGAGGATGCCTATATGACTCTTTATATTCTTGCCGGTTTTGCCGAAGCAAGGCGTTACGGGGTAAAGGTGCCCAAGGATATGATTCAAAAGGCTTTGCGTTATGTAAACAAGGAAATTCCTTTGAAATTAAAAGCGGAAGAGCGGTATTTATCCCTGGTAGCGTATGCCGCTTATGTAGTAACTTCTTATCCTGTGGGAGAATTTTCTGCCGCCGGAGAAGGTCATCAGGCAGCAAAATCCTGGGTAGTGTTTTTAGAGCGGCATATCCATGCATTAACCCCATTAGGTGAAGCGTATCTTTCCTATACTTACCTGCGATTAGGAAATAAAAAAAGAGCGGAGGAGATTCTGGATATGGCTATGGACGGGGTAAGAGAAGACCCCATAGCCGGTGCTTACTGGACACCGGAAAAATATTCCTGGGTCTGGTATTCCGATACGGTAGAAAAGCACGCCTTCTTTTTGCGTACACTGCAGGAAATACGTCCCCAGGATAAACTCATTCCGGGTATGGTGCAATGGCTTTTATTCAACCGTAAAGGAACTGTCTGGAAATCAACCAAAGCTTCTGTAGCTGCGGTTTATGCTTTATTAGATTATTTAAATCAGCGCGGAGCTTTAGCCGCTGATGAGTTGTTTCAAATAAAATGGGGTAAAATGACTGATTCGGTAGTAGTGAAAGCAGATGACTGGCTGGAAGAGCCTTTGCGTTGGCAGGAAAAAGGGTTTAAAATTACACCGGAAAAACAAAAAGTTGCCATAAAAAAAGAAGGTCCGGGGCTTGCTTTTGCCAGTCTTACCTGGATTTATTCCACCGACCAAATACCGGAAGCGTCTACTCCTGGTATGTTGGAGTTAAAGCGTAAATTTTACCGCAGGGTAAAAGAAGGGAAAAGATATCATTTAAAACCGATAAAATCAGGGACGAAGGTTCGGGTGGGTGAGCAAATAGAGGTACAGCTTAAAATTAATACCCGCAGTCAGTTTGAATATATGCATCTTAAAGATCCCAAAGCGGCTGGTTTTGAGGCAGAAACCCTGTTGAGCGGTTGGAAGTATGACTTATTACGGTTTTACGAAGAGCCGCGGGATTCATTAACCAACTTCTTTATGAGCCGGATTCCT
The DNA here is from genome assembly GCA_965371605.1 of uncultured bacterium. GTDB lineage: Bacteria > CBDUZB01 > JAGLHV01 > JAGLHV01 > JAGLHV01 > JAGLHV01. Next base: position 9,120 of record CBDUZB010000004.1, on the reverse strand, counting down.
CACGGGGAATATATTTTACGCTATAGATTAAAACCGACCAAACCGGGTATTTATCGTATGGGTGCGGCCACTCTGCAATCAATGTATTCTCCGGAAATGACTGCCCACAGTGCCGGGTTTATAATTGAAGTTGTTGAATAAAATTAAAATTTACTTGACATTATACGCACGTAATATGGTACGCTTTAAATAGGAGGTAATTAAAATGACAGTACTTACAGCTAGTGAAGCAAGAGCAAATTTATATAGGTTGTTAGATAAAGTAGCTGAAGCGCATAAGCCAATACAAATTACCGGAAAAAGGCATAATGCTGTTTTAATTGCGGAAGAGGATTGGCTTGCAATCAAAGAAACACTATATCTGCTTTCCATTCCAGGAATGAGAAAATTTATTCTCAAAGGATTAAAAACTCCTCTTAAAAAATGCGATAAAAAGTTAAAATGGTAAAGTGGAAACTGGTTTATACAAAACAAGCACAAAAAGACGCAAAAAACTTTCTCGTGTAGGATTACGTCAAAAAGCATAAATTCTTCTTGAAAGCTTAGAAAAAAACCATTTTCAAGTTTCCCCTCCGTTAGAAAAATTAGTAGGTGATCTCGAAGGAGCTTATTCTCGGAGAATAAATATTCAACATCGACTGATATATCAAGTTGTAAAGCAATATAAAAAGGTAAAAGTTATTCGTATGTGGACACATTATGAATAATCAGTTTTAGTTTATGTTTTAAAGGATAAACTGCCTATAGTTTGTTTCCTGTCGATTATAAAAATAAATAGATTGACAAAAAGAATAAATAATATATAATTTGGCAGATTAAGTGACTAAATTATAATAAATACGGTGAGTTATATATATCCCACAACATCAATTAAAAAAAAGGCTCATTCGTATTTATTGTAGAACTAATCTATGATTTAATATCCTTTTTTGCGGATTTTTCCACATCTGGAACATATAAATCTTTTTCTTCTGTATGGTTATACTCTTATCTGTCATTGCGCACTTACAGACTGTGTCATAACTTTGATTTTCAAAATAATTGCAGGGGCGACATTTACCTGTACGTTTTTGGAGGATGACGCCTGTCGGAAAAAGTATTCATTAGACCAATGCTTCGATTACACTCAGCACAAGTTCCTTGGGCAACTACATTGATTGTGACACAGTTTGTCTGTCGGGCAGGCAAAAAAAGATAAAAAGCTATTTTGTAGAGGTCTAAAAAATTAACAAAAGGGAGGAAGAACAAAATGGAAGAAACAAAAATCAACATGCCGTTATTAGGAGATGTCTTTCCGGAACTGAAGGTCCAAACAACTCATGGGCCAATGAATATTCCGGGTGATCTGAAAGGGAAATGGTTTGTACTATTTAGTCATCCTGCGGATTTTACTCCGGTTTGCACAACAGAATTTGTTGCATTTCAAAAAAGATACGAGGAATTTAATAAGCTTAAATGTCAATTGATTGGGATGTCCATTGATCAAGTATTTTCTCATATCAAATGGGTTCAATGGATAAAAGAAAATCTTGATGTTGAGATTAAATTTCCGATTGTTGCGGCAAATGATTCCGTTGCCTTAAAACTTGGGATGTTGCACCCGGGGAAAGGGACAAACACTGTCCGGGCGGTATTTATCGTTGATCCGGAGAGTAAGGTTCGTTTGATAATGTACTATCCGCAGGAAGTCGGCCGAAACATGGATGAAGTTGTTCGAGCAGTTAAAGCACTTCAAATATCAGATAAACAAGGAGCTGTGCCGGCAGGATGGCCGAATAATGAATTAATAGGTGACCGGATTATTATCCCACCGGCAAAAGACGAACAAACTGCCCAAAGGAGACTGAAGGAATTTGAAGGGTATGATTGGTGGTTTTGTCATAAACCACTTGAAAAATAAACCTGAGGGAATTTGAGTAGTTTAGTTTTATGGGACTACATAAAATAGAATAAACTTAACAGTGTAGTGGGAAATATAGTAAAGTAAGAATTTCACTTTATTAATTGTAAAACTAAACAAAAACAATAAAAAGGGGGGAGCGATGCCAAGAAATTTGAAAATCATGAAAGAAGATGAGTGGTTTTTGGGAAAAGACGAAAAGCAGGATTATCCCGTCTGTTACAGGTATGTAATTTGTTATTCTTTAAGGAGTTATCTTTGCTCAACTACCTTTAACAAAGATTCAGGATTAACAGCTCTTAAAGAATTGAAGAACAATATTGAAAAAAAATCACATTTTAAAAAAGAACGCTTTCTCGAACTTTTTCCATTAAAAGAAGATTTAGGGTTTGTCGTAGTGGATCAATCAGGCGGAATTTATCCATTAGTAATTTATGCGGAAGGAATAGGAGATTGTAACCAAAGAGTTCCCGCATTTCAGATGTCAATTGATGCGGTAATTGGAAGCTACGATAAGATTTTTGATGTTTTTTCGGAAGACAAGTCTGCGGACTGGACTAAAGAATATCAGGAAAATCTATTTGGAAAAGCAGGGTTTATGTCCTAAAGAGGAAAAAGAAAAACAAGAAAAAGTAAAGGGTTTTTGCTTGCATATTCTTTAAAAATGTATTAATCTTAAACGCCATACCTGAAAATAAAAAAATAAGTTTTATTGAGGAGCAGAATAAAATGAAAAGAGTTAATGTTTTTTTGATGATATTAGTGCTGTCCATAACGGGAATAAATTTATCCCCGGTAGCGGCTAACCCCATTGAACTTGACGGTACACTCGGCGGGGCTTTGGCCCGGTATGCTTATACTGATGCTTATGGGGAAGCCAATTCCATTACTCCTTTAAATCTCAGTTTGGGAGCAATGGTTCCTTTTTCAGACGACAGACAACTTCTTTTTGATTTTAGTACGGAAGAAACCCAGATCGTAACTCCGGTGCGTAATACCCGGATCGGCCTTGGTTTGCAACAGAATTTATTTCCCTGGTTAAATAAGAAAGGAAAAATGAAATTAGGGTACAGGTTTAATGGGTATTCCGATAGAATAAATGATGATATCAGTTTTAACGGTAATGAGTTAAGTTTGATATCAAATTTGTTTATGCGTGAAACGATGAATGTTAAGTTTAAATATGTTTTTTTCGATAAATCACTGGACAATGATAATGCGGAGTATAACTACCATAACATTGGTTTGGGTACTGATATGAAATTAAGGAATAGGCGCGATACCCTTAGTCTTAATTTTGATTTATTTAAAAAAGATGCAGGGACTGATGCCGCTTGTTTTGACCGTAATGCGGTCGATGCGCGTTACATAAGGGAATTATCATTGGGTGATGAAATAGAAAGTGCAATTCATTGGCGGGGAATTAATTATGCTTCTGCAGGGGATGTTTCAGACCGTAACGAAACAGGGGTGGAGTTTTCTTATTTAGATGGACACAACAAGGGGTCTACCCGATGGGGAGGAGAGTTTTATTTAGAGCGATATCCGAATGACGAAGGGAGTGAATTTAATCTTTATGAATTTTTTTGTAAACGCTCTTTGTACGCGAATGAAAAGTGGCGGAGGAGAAGTTCTAATCATAGAATTGAATATTTTGATGCTAACCTCTCTGAGGCTAATGATTACTTTGAATGGCTCTGGGATATGGAGTCTCATTCGTACTTTAAAAAAAGCAGGGGATTTTACTTTAATAACGGAGTAAAAATGAGAAAATGGATGAACAATAATGATGTTATCAAAAATCAGCATTTTCTGGAGGATATTGTGAGTGTTGGTGTGGAGTGGAGTTCTCTATCCATGGGTTCTTTTTCCGTGGGGCCTGTATTGGGGCATAGATTCTATATTGACCCCAACGCTAAAGATAATAATGTTTCCAGTGATGACTCACTGTTTAAAAATCCGGCTAATTTCCTTCTATACGGGATAAAAATGGTTAGTGGTTTCTCTTTGAAACAGGGGATGAGCATGAATATAGCTTATAATTACCGGATGTTTTTAAATTATATGGGGAAACCGGAGAAATTCAGTACGGAATTATCGGATTTATCTTTACAATTGAGACAGACTATAGCAGATGATTTGCAACTTTCCTGTGACATTGCTTATGCTGATAACGCTAATGATAATGGGCCGATTACAATAGGGGTAAATAGAATGAATGCGCAAATGAAATTGGAATATAAATTTAGTAAATTGATAGGAGAATAAAAAAATGAAATTAAAAAAAATAATATTAGTTTGTAGTCTGTTAGCTGTTTTAAATCCTTTAAAAGGATTTACCAAAAGTAAGGATCCTTTTGGAGCGTTTATGCGGAAGGAAGTGATGAATAAGCTTAGTGGGGAATCTTACTCTAAATTAATATTTGATTTAAACGAACACTGGATTGAAACAACGGGTGCGGAAATTGCCGGCGACTTTAGTTTTTTTTCTAAGGTAATGGATTTTGGTAAAATAAATACGGCACTGGAAGTGGGAGAAAAATTATATGCCGGTGATTATAAAAAAGCAATAGGAACAGCAGAACTCTCTATTTTGGCTGCTTATGTTCCTTTAGCAGGGCAGGTGGTGTTAGCTGGAAAAGCCCTGGATGCTTTGATACAGTCCTTGAATGCGGATATTTTTGCTGCTAACACTAAAAAGATATACAAAGAAGTATTTAAAAACCATCCTGTTTATTTCGAAGAAGAAGGGGTTGATTTGTTCTATAATTATATTCATAAATCCGGAAAAGGGAAATTAAAAGTAAGGGCTTGGTTTTATGAATATGCCGGTTCGGTAAATAATTCGCTTCCTTCAGGATGGCATATAACCGCAAATAGAGAAAAGACCAGAACACAGGTAAGGGTCGTTGTTAATACCCTGCGGCATGATATGGTTAATTTAAGAAAAGTAGAAAAAAAGAAAGAGGAAATAAAAAAGCAGAAAAAAATATTAAAAGAAAAACTTAATGCCCTTAAAAAATTTAATCGTTTTTTGGATTCCAAAGCAACTAGAAAATGGATTTTAGATAAAGTTAAAGAAATGGATAAGTCGCAGAAATTACTTGATGAAGTCCCGCTGATGATTGCAGCGATGAAAGAATCTTTCAATCAATTTATGAAATATTATAATTATTTTATGCAGTTGGTTAATTCGGGCCGGGCGGTGGAGATAAGCAGAAGAGGTTTAGAGGTAGACGGAGGCCCGGGATGTACCTGCCCGACTTATATAATTGAAAGAGGACTTTCCGGAAATGCATCTTATAGTTTAAGCCAGGCAGCATCGATAAAAGATAAATTTAAGTCGTATGAGGGTGATTGGCGGGTGATGCTCAGAAAATTAGTACAATTGGCAGAAAACAAAGAGGACTCTAAAGTTAAGGTTTCAACTAAGGATTTGGCCGAAGTACTTGAATCAGCCAATAAAACTAATGAGCTTTATTTTACTCCCGGAAATCGAGTGGAGATACTTTATGCTGAAATGCGGACGAAACTGAAGGAGCTTGATATAGGGGGAAAAGATTCCACAATTAATGCCGATACTATGCCTGATGGCCTGGATCCTTTGTTTGTTCCTAATGTAATGAATTTGGATAGTGTCCCTGCTACACAAAGTGCGGAATAAATTTTTTGTATTGGTTGTGCCATTTTTTGTTCAGGCTTTTTATAATCCATTTTAAAAAATAGTGACGGATTTTTAATGTCTTTAACTTATCGAAAAAAAGTTTCTTCCATTATTCTTCTATAATCAAAGCCGAAAAAGATTCCATAAGCAATGTTTATGATGGGCTGAATGGTTTATTTGTCTTAAAAGCCGCATACTATTCCTATCGAAAGAAATAACAAAAGGTTTATCTTTTTAAGAGCCCCTCGTTTTTTGTAAATTAAAAAAGGCTTGACAACTATTAAATTTTAATCTATAGTGAAATTATAAGACGGAAGTGTGATAAAAATTACATTGATGAAACATGTAATTTGTGCTATATTTTATAATGAAGAAGGTATAAAAAAACAAACTTCAAGTAATTAAAGGGGGATGCTTGGGATTTGTCGGAATGAAAAGGGTTGGATATTTTTTTTTGTAATGGTAGAATCTGTTGCTGATTAAGAATTTTGTAAGGAAAGACCAAACGATCTATCATTAGATTATGGTGAATAACCGGGTTACCCCACTGGAGTATTTTTGGTAATCCGGTTTTTTTTATGTAAATGACGATTGTAGTTAAAAAGAGAGAATAGACAATGAAAAAGATAACTTTTTTGAAATTAATTGGTGAAATAGTAATCACTTCCTTGTTTTTATCTTCCTTGATTTTTGCGGCGATAATTAACGTTCCTGCAGAATATGCTACCATTCAAGCCGGGATAGATGCGGCAAGTTTCGGAGATACTGTTCGGGTAGCGGTGGGAACTTATGTGGAAAATATAAGTTTAAAAAGCGGAATAATACTTGAAGGAGCAGAGGCGATAGCAACTACTATTGATGAAAAGGGTAATAAAAAATCCGGAAAGATAGCTATAGTTAAATAAATTTTTATTAATGGATATTCTATATACATTAGAAAGGAGATAAGTGTAAAATGAAAAAGATGATTTTTTTAGGGATAATCAGTGGAATGATATTGTTTTTGTCCGTTCCTGTTTTAGCGGCAATAATCAATGTTCCTGCTGATTATGCTGCTATTCAGGCCGGGATAGATGCGGCCGTTTCCGGAGATACTGTTCAGGTAGCACCGGGAACTTATGTGGGTGTGATAACCTTGAAAGATGGGATAATTCTTCAGGGAGCGGGAGCGGAAGTAACTGTTATCGATGGGAACGGAGAAGATTCAGTAATAACTGTTGTCATGAACGCAACTGCGGAAATTAAAGGATTCACTATAATTAATGGTATGCCTACTGGTTATGCTTATGGTATTTATTGTGAAGGGAGAGCATCTGTAATTATAAAAGATAATATTATTCATGCCTCGACTTCTACTGGGATTAGAACAAGTTACCTTAGTACGATTTTGATTAGTAATAATGAGATTTACGGACATAGAGAGGAAGGTATCTTTACGGATAGCGGTTCAGTAGTAATTGAAAATAATGTAATTTATGAAAATTTGGGAAGGGCGATTTGCAATTATAATGCCTCTGCCAAGCCGGTAATAAGAAACAACACTGTTGTGGGTAATGGCCATGGTATTGTTTATCATCATTATAGTATTCCTACTATGATTGAAAATAATATTGTGGTTAATAATACGGGGGTAGGAATTGGGGATTTCTATGAAGATACTAATCGTGCCTGGTATTATAATAATGTATATGGGAATGGTGATGATTATTTTCAAGCTACTGCGGGATTAGGATCGATTTCTGCAGATCCTTTATTTATTAATTCAGCGGGAAATGATTATCACCTACAATCAGGTTCTCCCTGTATTGATACCGGAAATTCGCTTGCTCAATATAATGATATGGATGGAAGCAGAAATGATATGGGTGCTTACGGAGGGCCGAATGCAGAGGATATTTTTCCTCCGGAAACAATTGGGCATAATCCGGCAAAAGGTGCTACGGCAGTAGCTGTGGATACCAACATTGTGGTTTATGTTAAAGATCCCGGAGTGGGGGTGGATGTTGATTCGTTAGTAATGATTGTTGAGGGAGCAATAGTTGTTCCAACAATTACCGGGATATCTGTGGAATATGTTTTAACTTATGACCCACCGGTAGATTTTAGTGTTGGACAGGAAGTAAATGTGACCATAGACGCTGCTGATTTAGCTGTGCCGGCCAATGTAATGACTCAGGACGTGTATTCATTTACCATTGTTGGGACCGGAGATAGTACCGCACCTACAGCGGTCATTATTTCCCATACTAATGATCAGTTTGTAGTTTCTTCACCGATTACGATAAGCGGGACTGCGATGGATGCACATGGAAGTCAGATTGTTTCAGTAGAAGTAAATAGTATAGCAGCAACAACCGGAGATGGATATAGTACCTGGACCGTCAGTGGTATAGGGTTGGTTGAAGGTAATAATAATATAACAGTAGTTACGGAAGATATATATAATAATAGAGATGAGTCGGCAGTGAGTATGAATATAATATTGGATACAATTTTTCCTGTTACCTTAAATCATTTTCCAGATAAAGGTAGTACCGGGAATATTCAGGATATTAATATTTCGCTAATTATTAGAGACTGTGGTTCCGGGGTTGATTTGTCTTCAGTAATAATAACTGTTGAGGGGATAACAAAATATAATGGGAGTAATCCAACTGCATATCCTGATGTTACGGTAATAGAACCTCCCCATACCGGTAATGATACTGATTATTTCTTCACTTATGATCCGTCGGAAGATTTTAATTATGGACAAGAGGTTAATATCACCATCGATTGTCAGGATTTAATTGGTAACTCTATGTTCCAGGATGCTTATTCCTTTAGTATCAGGGATTCGGGTAATATTATTTATGTTCCGGATAATTATGCTACTATTCAAAAAGCTATTGATGCAGCATATACAGGTGACATGGTTTGTGTGAGGTCTGGTGTTTATAATGAGAATATAATCTTGAAAAGAGGGGTGATTTTACAGGGTGAAAAAAGCCAAAATACAAAAATTATAGGTGAAAATAACGATTATGTAGTTCAAATGCTGCATAAAAGTGTAATAAAAAACTTTACCCTTGTTCAGGGACAAGGAACAGATGTCATCTATCATTGGGATAGTGTGGAGCGGGATATTATTACGATACAAAATAATGTGCTTATAAGTACCAGAGGAGATGGGGATGGTATCCATGCTCTTGGAGCACGATATTTAGATATTATTAATAATACAATTACAGGTTTTGATAACGGTATTTATAGTGCGTCAAATTTAGGAGTATTTAAGAATAATATTATTGTTAATTGTGGAACAGGTATATATAAGTGGAATGAATCAAATCCTCAGTTTTCCAATTCCTATAATAATTTATATAATAACCAGGTTAATTACTATCAATGTTTTGCAGGGACAGAGGATATTTCTGCTGACCCGCTGTTTGTTAATCCCGCTGGTGAGGATTATCGTCTTAGAGCAGGTTCTCCCTGTATTGATGCCGGTGATCCCGACGTTCAATATAATGATATGGATGGGACCAGAAATGATATGGGTGCATATGGCGGAACA
>CBDUZB010000003.1:0-28829 GCA_965371605.1 uncultured bacterium | reverse complement strand
GGTAAGTGGAATGATGTCTACTTTTAAAATAATTACCTATCACGGGGGAGGAGATCCCAGGTTATTAGCAGGGGGGATTTCCGAGGCTTTAATTACTACAGAGGCAGGATTGATTATTGCAATACCGGCTTTGCTAATACATAATTATCTTTCCGACCGGGCGGAAAAAATCGCCGCTGATATGGAAAAGAACGCAGTTAAATTTATTAATTCCCTATGTAAGGAAGAGATAAATGGTTAAATCAATTTTGGAGATGTTAATTTGCGGTGGCCCGGTGATGATTCCCATATTTATTGTTTCACTTGTGATTTGGACTTTAATTATCGGAAAGTATCGCCGGCTTAAAAAAGAGGATATAAATCAGGGGATATTTACTGATAAAATTATTAATTTTTTGCAAAAAAAGGAAAAAGAGAAAGTAATAGACTTATCTTCTGTCACCCCGGGGATATTATCCAAAACGGTAAAGGCATTAGCCGATGATGAATCTAAAACAAGAAAATCTTTGTTAAATATCGTGCAGGAAACAATGCATGAGGAATATCCTCGTCTGGAAGAAAACCTTTCCACTATTGCTTCTTTATCTTCTGTTGCGCCTCTTTTAGGGTTATTAGGAACTGTTAGCGGAATGGTATCAACTTTTGATAGTATTACTCTTTTTGGAACGGGAGACCCACAATCTTTAGCTAAAGGAATATCCCAGGCGTTAATTACTACCCAGTCCGGATTGATTGTTGCTATACCGGCTCTTTTTTCCCATAATTATTTAATGAAGAAAGTTAATCAGCAAATTTCCGAATTTGAAAAAAACATAAACAAAATAATTAATATTTTGACGAAAGGAGATAATCAATGAGTGAATTAAGAGGATTTTCATATCGGAGAGAAAAAAAAACCCCGGAACTTAATATTTCTCCTTTAGTGGATATGGTTTTTTTACTTCTGATTTTTTTCCTGGTTACTACTACCTTTTCCAGAGAAACAGGGGTTGAAGTTAACAAACCGAAAGCAAAGACTGCCCGGACTTTATCCCGGGAAAGTATATTAATTTCCGTGACGAAGGAAGGAACTGTTCATATTAATAACCGCAAAGTTGATTTGGAAGAATTAAACAGAATAATAAAAGAGACATTAAGGAAGAAAACAGAGAGTTCTATAATTATTATTGCGGATAAATTATCAGCAACAGGCAAAATAATTGTAGTAATGGATGAATGTAAACAAGCCGGTGCGGAAAGAATATCTTTAGCCGCAATGAAAGAAGAATAAAGGATTAAAAGAATGGAAAAATGCAAAGATTTAGGTGTGTCTTTTTTAATTAATATTGCTATTTTTTCTTTTCTACCCTTATTGCATTATTGTTTTCATCAACCGGTAGCCAAAATTAAACCTATTGAAGTGGAAGTAATTAAGTTAAAGAAAGAAAAGGTAAAGCTTAAAAAAAAGCAAAAACCCAAAGAAATAAAACAAAGAAAAATTAAAAAAAACATAATTAAACCGGAATTGAGACGAAAAATTACTTTTGAATTAGATCCTAACGCTTTAGCCAATGAAGTGGATTTAATTGCCCCTATGGTTACTTATGATTTAAGCGAAGTGGAACAATTGCCACAGCTTATAAAATATAGGGAGCCGGATTATCCTTTTGAAGCCAGTGTAAAAAATATGGAAGGAATCGTAACTTTAAAAATTCTTATCGACCGGGAAGGAAGAGTTACAATGGTAAAATTAGTGGATAACGGCGGTTTATATGAATTTGGTCAGGAAGCAATGAGGGTAATTCGAAAATGGCGTTTTAAGCCGGCTAAAATTATGGGTATGCCTGTTGCCGTATGGTGCATCCAAAAAATCTGCTTTGAATTAAAATAAAATAAATATCTTTTATAACTTTCCTTTATTCCGCTAATGCCACTTTTATAGAAATTGTGGGATTAGTGGAATGATAATATTTCCCGAATTTACACTTGTTTTCCTTGATTTGGAATAATCAAGTTGTTGTATTGTTTCTCCTTGACATTGCGTATTTTTTCGGTTAATATATGAGTGTGGATGTTTATTTATAGAAAAGGTCAGGGAGATGAAAAGAAAGAAAATATTGTTACTTACCGTGTTAACGGTAGGGATTGTTTTGTTTTTCACCGTTTATAAAAAAGGAGGGGAAAAAGTTTTTTCTTCTCCTTTAACCATTATTTCCCATGGGAATATTCCTCAGGGGGGAACACTGTATTCCTGTTTAATAAAGGAAGGGCTTTCCAATAAAGAAGTGTGGCAAATATCAAACGCTTTGAAGAAAGTTTTTAATGTCCGTAAATGTGTGGCAAATGATAAATATGAAGTTGTTAAAACGAGCGAAGGAATTTTTAAAAAGTTCAAATATTATTCCGGGTTGAATATTTATGAAATTAACAAAAGTTTTGAGGGTGAATTAATTGTCTTAGAAAAGAAAATTCCTTTTAAAAAAAATGTTTTAGGGATTAGCGGTGAAATAAAAACTACTCTCTGGAGTGCGATGTATGAAAAAGGGGTAAGTGCGGAAACCATTTTGGAGTTTGTAGATATATTTGCCTGGCAGATTGATTTTTTAACAGAAACAAGACAGGGGGATACTTACAATTTGGTTTGGGAAAAACATACAAATGGGGAGAAAAATAAAGGAAAAAGTAAAATATTAATTGCTCAATATTGCGGGGAAGAAACTAAAAAACATAATGCAATATCTTTTAAAGGGGGATATTACGATTTAAAAGGAAAGTCTTTACAAAAGCAATTTTTACGGGCCCCTTTAAATTATCGGCGTATTTCCTCTTATTTTTCCCGCCGCAGATTTCATCCTATTTTACGGTATTGGCGTCCTCATTTGGGTATTGACTATGCTGCTCCGATTGGGACTCCGATTGCGAGTGTAGGGGATGGAACAGTAATTTTTAAAGGGTGGAAGGGTGGTTATGGAAGATTTATTAAAATTCGCCATAATTCGGTTTATACCACAACTTATGGGCATCTTTGGCGTTATGCTAAAAAAATTCGAAAAGGAAGAAAAATAAAGCAAGGACAGGTAATTGGTTATGTTGGTTCTTCAGGGCTTTCCACGGGGCCTCATTTAGATTTTCGTATGGTAAAAAACGGAAAGTGTGTAAATTTTTTGCGGCTTAAATTCCCTTCTAAAAAGAAAATATCTTCAAATAAACGTGCAGAATTTAACAGGTTGAAAAAAGCAAGATTAAGGCAGATTGCTTTGGTTTTGGGTCATACCGTTTCTCCTAAAAAGGTAGAATTATTTTCAAAAAATAAATGAAAATATATAATGGGAAAAATCAATGAATAGGTTAAAAAAAGGAATATGGATAATATTACTTCTAATTCTCTTTAATATGGATAATGCCGGAACAGAAGAAACACAAAAAAAAGAAAAAAAAACAGTAGCTGTCCTGGATTTTCAAAATGTTTCAAATTCTTCTGAACTTAATTACCTGCAAAATGCTATTCCTGAAATGTTAGTTACCGGGCTCTTGATTAGTAAAAAAATAAAAGTGGTAGAAAGAGAAAAATTAAAAAAGATATTGGAAGAGATAAAATTTTCTCTTTCCGGAACAATAGCCCCTGAAAAATCGATAGAAATAGGAAAAATGACCGGAGCGGATACCCTGCTTATGGGTAGTATAATTAAAATAGGGCATCAAATGAGAATAGATGCAAGACTTATAGATATTCAGACCAGTGAAGTAATTTTGGCGGAAAAGGTAAAGTTTAATACTGAGGAAGAGGTTATAGAGGCTACCGACACTTTAGCGGAAAAAATTGTAAAAAGTCTTACCGGAGAAGAAATAAAAATTGGTGACGGTAAAAAATTACCACCAAAAGATATTAAGAGTTTTCAGGGAAAAGCTCTTTTTATGGAAACAGCATTAAATAACCAATATCGATTAGAAGGAAGTGAAGAAGAAACTTATTTACAGATAGATCTTTTTGCCCGGGAAATTAAAAAAGGGAAAAGACTCCCTTTAAATATTGCATTAGTTATTGATAGAAGTGGTTCGATGGCTAGCGAAAACAAACTGGAATATGTGAAAGACGCAGCTAAATTTGTAATTAAAAATTTAAATAAAGACGATATTCTGGCTGTTGTAACTTACGAAAATGAAGTGGACGTCCTTTTTGAAGCAGGAGAGGTAAAGAATAAGAAGTACATTTTAGATATAATTGATAAAATAATCCCGGGAGGAAGTACTAATCTTAGCGGTGGAATGGTAGAAGGTTATAGGCAAGTAGCTATGAATTATCGGACAGGGCAGGTAAATCGCGTGCTTTTATTATCGGATGGATTAGCAAATAGAGGGATTACTAATGATGAATCGCTTCAAGCTATTTGTCAGGAAAAGAGCCGGAAGGGTATTTCTATTTCTTCTTACGGAGTAGGTATACAATTTAATGAAGATTTAATGTTACTTCTTGCCGAATACGGTGCAGGAAATTACTACTATATTGATCAGGCGGAAAATATTGCTAATATGTTTGAGAAAGAGTTAAAAGGTTTACTTGCGGTAGTAGCTCAGGATGTTTCCCTTCAAATAGAAATTCCCGGACAGGTTAAAGTGAAAGAGCTTTATGGATATTTGTTTACAAAAAAAGGGAATAAAATAGGAATAAAATTGAATGATATATTTGCCAGGGAGGAAAAGACAATTCTTCTAAGGTTGAAAGTACCTGCTTCCCGGAGGGACAGTTTTCGGGTGGCAAGGGTGATTCTTACTTATAATGATGTAATAAATATGGGGAAAAAAGAAAAGGAAGTATCCGATATTGTGGTGTCTTATACAAAGGATGAGAAACTTGTTGAGCAAAACGAAAATGATTATATAGGTCAGACAGTAAGCCTTATGGAATCGACTTTAGTTATGGAAAAAGCAATAAAAATGGTGGATGAAGGGAAGAAAAAAGAGGCAGAAATATGGTTGAAGGAAAATGTCGCTCCGCTTAAAAAGAAAGTGGAAAAATATAATACAAGAGGATTAAAAAAACAATTATTAAATGTTTTTGACTATCAGGATGCATTAACTGCTCCTGCCCTTTCGGTAAATGAAGAAAAGGCAATGCAGAAAAAAGAAAAATATCGTCAATATGAAATACAAAAAAGCAAATAACTAACACGCCTCAGTAAAGTGGAGTATTTTTTCTGTTCGCATCCGGGGGGAGATTTAAAATTTATTTTGTTTGATAATCTTTAGTTGGAGTTCTTGACGTTACTTAAGTAAAAAAGGGGGGGGAAATGGATAAGAAAAAGATTCTTTTTATAATGGGTTTATTTTTTTGTTTTAGCATAAACAATTATTTAAATGCTTCTACTCGCGAAACGACCGCTTCTTTCCTTAAAATACCAATAGGAGCCCGTCCTGCCGGAATGGGGGAAGCATATGCTGCATTAGCTGATGGAGTCGATGCTCTTTATTTTAATCCTGCCGGTTTGGGTTGGGTTGTGCATCCGGAAATTCAGGCAACCCATGCTATGTGGTTTGCTGATGTTAGTTATGATTTTTTGGGATATATACAACCTACTTCAATTGGAACCTTTGGCGTAGGAGTACAGTATGTGTATATGGATAAGATGTATAAAATTTCCGAAGGAGTGGAAGAGGGGAAATTTAGCGTTTATGATTCTATGGGGATACTCTCTTACGGAACCTGCCTGGGAGAGAAATTTTCTCTGGGATTAAATGTGAAGGTCTTACAATGTAAAATTGATACTCAAAAAGCAGGTGCGGTAGCTTCTGATGTGGGAGTATTATTTTGTACTAATAGGGAAGGAAATAGTTTTTCTATGGGGATTGTAGGACAAAATTTTGGATCAAAAATGGAATTTATTGAAGAGGAAGAATATTTACCGGAAAATATTAAATTGGGATTAGCCGGGAGGTTCTCTTTTCCTGAGCAGTATACGGATGTGAATCTTACTGTGGATGTAAATAAACCTGTTAATGAAGATTACAATTTTTGTTTTGGGTTAGAACATTGGGGGGCGGAGACGCTGGCGTTACGTTGTGGTTACAAGTATGATTTAGAAGACAATAAGCTTAGAGAAGGAGACGCTCTTTCAGGATGGAGGATGGGGCTGGGTATTAAATGCCGTGGGTTTTTATTGGATTATGCATTTGTTCCTTATGGTGGAATGGGGCATACTCATCGAATATCCTTAAGCGGTAGATTTTCGGGTAAAGAAATGAAAGAAGAAACTTTTTCCGGAGCGGAACTAATGGTTTCAGCTAACCCTCAAATTTTTTCTCCCAATGGGGATAAGGTTAAGGACAAAGTTATCTTTGACATTACGGCGTCTAATTTGGAAAAGGTAAGAAAGTGGATTTTTCGAATAAGCAACAGTAGTAACAATTTAATTAAAAAATATGAAGGAAAAGATAAAATTCCTCTAAAGATTATTTGGAGAGGAACGGATGAAATGGGAGAAGTGGTAGAAGATGGGGAGTATAAGTATTCTCTTCGGGCAAAAGGAAAGGGACGAAAAAGTATCAGTTCCGAAGAAGGATGGGTTACATTGGATACCGTTCCTCCTCTGTTGGACTGGTCGGTTCTTCCCCCGGTGATCTCGCCTGATGGGAACGGAAAAGACGATATAGCCAAAATCACTTTTTCTACGGCTCAGGTACTGGGGATAGGAGAATGGCAGATAAATGTTTTAACCGAAGAAGAAAAATTAGTAAAGGCTTTTAAAGGTGAAGATTTGTTGCCTTCTTCTGTTATCTGGGACGGGAATGATGACTATTATAAGAAAATAGTCCCTAATGGTAAGTATAGCATAGTCGTAACCATTGTGGATGAAGCAGGGAATAAAACAGCGGGTACCCCTAAAGAAATAGAAGTAAAAGTGATTCAGGTAAAAGAGATTATAATAAAAGAAGATGAAAGAGGTTTAAAAGTGAACCTCTCTTCCAATGTTTTATTTAATTCGGGAAGAGGTACTTTGAAAAAAGAATCTTACAAAGCTTTATCAGAGGTAGTAATGCTGCTTAATGCATATTCGGAGAATAAAATAGTTATTGAAGGGCATACGGATAGTGTAGGAAAGGCTTCCTTTAATCAAAAATTATCGGTGAAAAGAGCAACCGGGGTTTATCAATATTTAGTCAAACAAGGAATAGATTCTAAGAGAATAACAGTTGTCGGTTTTGGGGAAACAAAGCCGATTGCCAAAAATTCAACCCGGCAGGGAAGAGCACAAAATAGAAGGGTAGAGATTATTATATTAAGGGACCCTGTAAAGAAAGAGACGGGCGATCAGGCAGAGAAAGAAACAAAGGGACAAACAAAAGAAAGAACAAAAGACTAAAGGATAAAGATAGGCACAAAGGCATCAAGGCACAGAGGCACAAAGTTAAAGAAAAAGACAATTTTTTCCCCTTTGAAAAAGGGGGATTAAGGGGGATTTATTTAGGATGTTACAATACAACTCAAATCTAAAATATTGTCATATTCTGGGGAGAAACAGTTTGTGATTACAAGGATGAAAAAATAAAATAAAAAGGATGGGAAAATGAATAAAAGAAAAATAAAAAAGATTTTGTTATGGGTGGGGCTTGTAATAGTAGCATTATTGTTAATAGGAACAGTTTTAATTCGTATATTATTTCCTCCGGAAAAAATAAAGACAATTTTAAGTAAACAATTAACTACTTTTTTAAATCGGGAAGTTGAAGTGGGGAAAATTAGTATTGGATTGTTCAAAGGTATTACCGTCGAAGATTTAAAAGTTTCCCAGTTATCTACTTTTAAGCAAGGCACTTTTATATCGGCTAAGAAGTTTGTAGTTAAGTATTACTTGTTTGCTTTGTTAAAAAAGAAGTTAGTCATTAATAGATTGGTACTGGTTGAACCGCAAATTGCAGTAGAACGGTTGGCAGACGGGAAATTTAATTTTAGCGATTTAATGGAAAAAGGTTCAACTAAAGAAGAAAAAGATGTTCAGGGGAAAGAGCAGGTGAAAGAAAGTCAGGACAAAAAAAGCCCTTTTTCTTTGCTTGTTTCGAAGGTTCAAATTGTAAAAGGTAAGGTTTCTTTTAAAGATAACTTTACCAATAAATTCGCTGCAGATATCGAGCATCTCAATTTGGAAATAAAACAGGCTAACCTTTTAACCCCTTTTGAGATAAATCTTTCTTTCGAAGAGAAAGTCGTTTTAGACAAAAAAGAATTAAAAGGAAAAGTTAATTTCAAGAGCAAAATCAATCTCTCTAACTTAGATATGAATAAGGTCGGAATAGATATTGAGCAATTGGGTTTTATTAGCGAAGAGATGGAGGCCAACCTTTCCGGCCGGTTAGAAAATATCAATAAGCCACTATTTGATTTTAATTTCTTGTTAAAAGTCAATTCGATCGATAAAATTAAACAATTTTTGGAGTTGCCTTTTCCTCAGGAGCTGGCAATAAAAGGTGAATCCGTAGTAAAAGGTAAAGTTAAAGGAACATTGAATGATGTTCTTGTTGAATCCGATTTGGATTTTTCCGGCTTAGAAATAGTATATGGGAAACTTTTTAAAAAGAGCCGGCAAATACCGGGGCATATTAAATTAGCAGTAAACTACCGGGAGACAAAAGAAAAAAAGAAACAGCTAAAGATAAATTCAATGGACGTTGTGTTTTCCAATATTGAATTGAAAGGCAAAGGGATGGTTAAAAACTTTAATAATCCTTACATAGATATGGAGTTCCTTATTAAAGCAAATTCTATCGACAAAATTAAACAATTTTTGTTTTTACCTTTTCCCAAAGAGCTTGCTTTTACCGGAACGTCTAAATTAAGCAGTAAAATTAAGGGAACATTAAAAAATGTTTTTGTTAAATCAAAATTAGATTTTTCCGGCCTGGAAATGAGTTACAGTAATCTTTTTAAGAAGACTCAACAGGTACCGGGGCATTTTAAAATAGCGATGAATTATCAGGATACAGCACGGACTAAAAAGCAAGTAAAAATTAATTCGGCAGAATTTTTATTTTCCGATTTTAAACTAAACACCCAAAATGCAACATTTAATCTTGATAAACAACAACTGGATTGTAATTTAGTTACTAATCAATTTTCTTTACAAAAATTTGCTGTTGTTTCCGAATTAATTACAAAATATGGAATAAAGGGGAGAGCAGGAGTAAAGGCTTATTTAAGCGGAGATTTTAAGAAACCTAAATTCAAGGGAAATTTCAAACTGAACAATTTTTGTGCTGAGCATAAAAAGAATAAAATAACTGATTTTAGTGCTGAGGTTGATTTTACTCAACAAAGTATTATGACGAAAAAATTTGCAGCTAAAATAAATGGTGCGGATTTTAATATAAGCAAATTATATGTAAAAAACTTCGAATCACCTGATATTGTTTTTGAGGGTTCTTTATCAGAGTTAGACTTTGATAAAATCTTCTTTTTGCTTCCTCCGCCATCTCAAGGGGAAAAGCTTGCCGAAAAAAAAGAAGAAACTATTCCTGCGGGCACTAAGAAAAGTCCGGTTATGAAAATTAAAACAGAAGGTAAATTTAAAATCGGAAAAGTAATTCATTCCAATTATCAGGGAAACAATATAGAATTGAAGTGGGGGTTTGGTAATCTTACCCCGGATTTATCGAAACTTTCAGGAAAAGTTTTCCTGAATATGGGGAAGGGAAAAATATCCAATCTCACTGTTTTAGCGTCGAAGTCTAAATTGCTTAAAGGATTGCTTTCTCCGATTATCCTATTGCAAAAGTTAGAAAAAAAAGGGTTGGTTAAAAATGGCGGTTCCCTGAAAGATGAAATTCCGTATAAAAAAATTAAAGGAGACTATACTTTTAGTCAGGGGATAATGACGGAGAATCTTTCTATTTATAGTCCTGGTTCTGATATTTTTTCCAGGGGAAAGGTTGATTTAGTCAGAGAAAAACTGGATGTTCGAATGGACGTTAAACTGCCTAAAGGAAAAGGTAAGGAACTGGCAGCCTATACTGAAATGGATAAAGATGGGCGTGTAGTCTTGACTTTTTTCATTAAGGGGAGTTTTGAGAACCCGAAAATTAAACCGAAACTTAAAAAAGTAGAAAAAGTAATAAAGGAAAAAATTATAGAAGGAATATTTAAGAAAATGAAAATCAAGGAAAAAGGTGAAGGGGAGAAGGGAACGGAAGGCCAAGAAGAGAAAAAACCGGAAGATTTACTAAAGGATAAGGCCCGGGATTTGTTGGATAATTTATGGAAGAAAAAATAAATAAAAATGTAAGTCAATGAGACTTAGAGTTCTTGTCAGGTATGCTGACAAAAACTCTGTAGTCGAATTGATCCTGAGTGGGCTGAAGGGAGTCGAAGGGCCTAGGGTTTAATTATCCCGTATCTTGCCGCTCAAAAGTATGTGGGATAAATCTTTGATTCCCCGCAGCTTACTGTGGGGTATTTGATTAAAAAAGAGGAAAAAATGTTTTTATTCTGGCGTTTGATATTGGCACATTTACTATCTGATTTTACTTTACAAACCAATAGAATTGCTGAAAAAAAAAGCAAGGGTCTTTTTGGTATTATAATACATTCTCTTATTTTTTTAATATTAAGTTTTAGTTTGTGTGGTAGGTTTTTAGATAAAAATTGGATTTTTATTGTTATAATCGCTCTTTCGCATTTTTTTATCGATACTATCCGCATGGTTGGGATAAAAAAATATAAGGGGATGGATAATGTTTGGGTTTTTATTCTGGATCAAGTTTTTCATCTGTCAATTATTTTTTTAATATGGAAATGCTGCCTTGTTTTTTCAGTCCCTTTGTTCAGGGAAAGATGGGTAATAATTTTATCTCTATATATCATTGCGACCCATTTTACAACTATTTTTATCTATTATCTCAAAAATTTTGATAAAACAAATATAGAGGGGAAAGAAAAAAATTATGGTATATTGGAAAGGACAGTTATTTTTTTCTGTCTACTTTTGCCGGGTTTTTGGAAGATGTTTTTCCCCTTAATTTGGTTAGGAAGGGTCTTTTTATGTAGAACCCAATGGAAAGAGCAATTGGATTTTTCCCGAAAGAATTTAATTGTGGGAAATGGCATTGCTATTATTGTGGGAATAATTGCCAGATTAGTATATGTTTCTTGAGTATTTTTATAGATGACTTATTAAGAATGCTGTAAAATAGACTAAAACATACCTTGCTTGACAGAGGAATCCAGTAAAATCAATGTGTTCGGATTGTCCGATATAGTCGGATAATGAGATTTTTTTGTTTTGTAGAAATCTAAACAGTTTAATTATAAATGAGGGGAGAATAATAAAATGACGCAGTTGAAGTTCGCCAGAGAGAAAAAAATTACGCCGGAAATGAAAATAGTTGCGGCATGTGAGAATTTATCCACGGAATATATTCGTGAAGGTGTTGCCCGCGGAAGAATAGTAATCCTTCAAAATAAATTGAGGAAGACCTCTTTGTCTAAATTAGGTAAAGACGGAAAGAAAAAATTTAAGCCGGTGGGAATAGGGAAAGGGTTGAAAACAAAGGTCAATGCCAACATTGGGACGTCGTCTGATTCCGGTAATTTAAAGGAAGAGAAAGAAAAATTACGGGTTGCCGTGAAAATGGGAGCTGATGCGGTGATGGATCTTTCTACGGGTGAAAATTTAAAAAAAATAAGAAAAATGATTTTAAAAAAATCTCCATTGCCCCTGGGGACGGTTCCTATTTATCAGGCAGCACGAAGAAGTATGGAAAAGGGGCAGGGGATTAAAGATATGAAAGCAGAAGATATGTTTGCTGTTATTGAAGAACAGGCAAAAGAGGGCGTTGATTTTATGACTTTACATTGTGGAGTGACCCAAAGCGTATTAAATGTTTTAGAAAAAAATAAAAGATTAATGGGAATAGTAAGCAGAGGGGGAACTTTTTTGGCTAATTGGATTCTTTTTAATAAAAGCGAAAATCCCCTTTACGAAAATTATAATCAAATACTGGAAATTGCAAGAACCTACGATATTACTTTAAGTCTGGGAGATGGTTTAAGGCCGGGTTGTTTAGTGGATTCTTTTGATGCGGCGCAAGTTGCGGAACTTTCTATTTTAGGAGATTTGGCCAGAAGAGCCCGGGAAAAAAATGTTCAAGTAATAATTGAAGGTCCCGGACATGTTCCCTTAAATCAGATAGAAGCCAGTATGATGTTGGAAAAAAATTTATGTCAGGAAACACCTTTTTATGTTTTAGGGCCTTTGGTTACCGATATAGCCCCTGGATATGACCATATTACTTCAGCTATTGGAGGGGCAATTGCTGCTTCCTGCGGGGCGGATTTTTTATGTTATGTTACGCCCTCGGAGCATTTGTCTTTACCGCAGGTAAAAGATGTAGAAGAAGGGGTGATTGCTTCACGCATTGCCGCTCATGCTGCTGATATTGTAAAAGGAGTAAAAGGCAGCCTTGACTGGGATATTAAGATGGCAAAAGCACGCAGGGCATTGGATTGGAAAGCACAGGAAAAATTATCTATTAATCCGGAGATGTTTAGGAAAAAATTTATGGTTGAATCTTCCCTTAACAAAGTAAAAAAAGAGAAAGAAAAAGCATGTACTATGTGTGGGGAATTTTGTGTTTTAAAGTTGCAATAAGAAGGAAAATATAAAATATGCATACCGAAATAATTTGTATCGGAACAGAACTTTTAAGAGGATATTTGGATACTAATAGTGCCTATATTAGTAAGGAATTGGCGGATATAGGGATAGAAGTGAATTTAATCAGTAACTTAGAGGATAGGGGAAAAACATTAGAGGATTTTTTTAAGAAATCCCTTGAAAGGTCACAAATTATTATTATTACCGGTGGCCTGGGCCCGACTTTCGATGATTTAACCCGGGATATAATGGCCAAAGTAATGAATTTAAAGCTGGTATTTAACAAAGAAATTATGCATAACATTGCGGCACATTTTGCTAAAGTGAATTTAAAAATGCCTCAGGAAAATGAAAAACAGGCTTACATTATTGAAGGGGCGAAAATAATTCCTAATTTGACAGGGACAGCTCCCGGAATGATTATTCAGTTAAAGACAAAGACTTTTGAGCCCATAGTTGTTATGTTGCCCGGCCCCCCTTCGGAAATGCAGCCAATGATGAAAAAGCATGTTTTACCTTTTTTAAGGACAAAATATGAACACAAAATTAGAAAAGCTATTATTTTTCATACCTATGGATTGACAGAGTCAGCAGTTGCAGAAAAAATTAGGAATTTAGTAGAGATGGAGAAAAAATTAGGAAAGTTGAACTTTAGTTTGCAAGCGCATACTTCTTTGGTAGACATAGAAGTTTCTGCTCAGGGAGAAGACGAAATACTTGTAGATGAAATCTTGCTTAAGGTAAAATCGGAAATTTATCAGTGCTTAAAAGATAATATTTATGGGGAAAAAAAAGAAACCTTATCAAGTGTAGTGGGAAAACTTTTAAATAAACAAAAACTAACTTTAGCCGTTGCCGAGTCTTGTAGCGGAGGGTTGATTGCCCATCAGTTAACTAATATTGCAGGAAGTTCTGTTTATTTTAAACAAGGGATAATTGCCTACAGTAATGAAGTAAAGATTGATTTATTAGGGGTAAAAAAAGAGATTTTGAATAAATTTGGTTCGGTGAGCAAGGAAGTCGCTTTATCTATGGCTCAGGGAATAAGGCATATTGCCCGGACGGATATTGGCCTGGTTACTACGGGTATTGCCGGACCGGGTGGAGGGTCTTTGTTGAAACCCATAGGGTTGGTTTATGTAGCTTTGGCTTCAAATAGCAGGGAAATATGTGAAGAATATAGATTTGTGGGAAAACGTGAAAAAATTAAAGAACAGGTAAAAAATGCTGCGTTGAATTTATTAAGAAAGGAATTGATTTTGAAAGGGGATTAGTCTAAAGATAGGGAATTGAAAAAAACTTGACTTTTTTGATTGGATGTATTATAGTAATCGTCACTGATAAAAAAATCTACCTGAGATAAAAAACTTCAATGGACAAACCATAAATTGTAAATTAAAAATAACAAAAAATGTTATTTTAAGCAGATTAAAAGAATTATTTGCTTGAATATAATTAGTAAGTAATGATTGAGGGGTTATGTATAAAGACTTTTTTGGGTTTAGAGAATTGCCTTTTAAAAATGCTTTGGATTTAATTAATTATTATCCGAGTGAAAGAAATGGCAAGATAGAGCAGGAGGTTTTAAAAACAATAAAAGAATTCAGGGTCCCCTTATTAACAATTACAGGAGACAGAAATGCGGGGAAAAGTACTTTAGGACTAAAACTGTTAGATAATTTATTAGAAGAGGGAGAATATAAGGTTGTTCTTTTGGTTGTTACAAAAAAGCAGGGTGATTTTGATTCATTCCTAAAAAAAGTAATAAGGCATATCGATATTTCCGGGGAAGAAATAAAAAGTGTTATTGATTTTATAGAGCAGGAATATAATAAAGAAAAAGAAAAAACAATTTTTTTGATTGATAATAGTGATAATCTTGCGGGGGAAGAGGCAATAGTTAACTTGCTCCGGTTGACAGAGTTAAAAGATGAGGATGGAAGGAGTATCATTAGTTTTATTTTATTAGGTTCATCCTTAATTAATGAGTGGGTAGAAAAAAATGAAAAATTAAAAGGAGTAACAAAGCAATATCCTCTGGGGGCGTTCAGTTTAGCGGATGTGAAAGGATATATTGATCAAAGACTTGAATTATATGGCGGAAAAAAGGAATTGTTTTCTGAAAAAATAAAAGAAAATATTTTTGAAAGTTTAGATAAAAAAAATAAAATATCTTATCCTTTTTGGATAAATGTTTTATGTGATGCTATATTTTTGCAAGCTTTTCTTTTAGACAAAAAATCCGTAGAAATGGATTTAGTGAAAAATGTTTTAGAAAAAACAGTCTTAAATATTAAAGTTTAAAGAGACGGTTTATTTTATTATACAAAAGGAGAGAATACAAAGAATGGAAAATCATCAAACGGTTACTTTCTCATCTCAAATAAAAGAAATTGATAAATATCTGGATGATTTTATAATTAAAACAAAGTCCGTAAGTATAATTTTGATTACCAAAGACGGGCAGTTAATAACCAGTAGGGGGGATGTTTCTTTTATTAATACTACTGCTTTGGCGGCATTGGTTGCAGGATCTTTTGCGGCGACAAAAGAGGTCGCCTCTCTTTTGGGGGAGAGAGAATTTAGTATTCTTCTTCAACAGGGAGAAAAGAGGCATGTGCATATTTCCTTGTTGGGTTCTATTGCGATGATGGTGGTGGTATTTGAAAATCTTAAGAACGTGGGAAAAGTTAGGTTTTATGCAAAAGAAGCATCTCAAAAAGTGACGGAATCTTTAGTTAAAGGGGGAAAAAAAGAGGAAGAAAGGGTTAAGGTGGAATTATCTAATTTTAAAGAATATGCTACTAATTTAATAGATACCATTTTTTCTGATTCGAATTCTGCCTTGATTGATCAGACAAAAACAGAAACGAAGGAAGAGTAATGGCATCCCTTAATTACGGTTTACGGGAAATTAATTTTAAAATTGTATATTATGGTCCTGGTTTAGGTGGAAAGACTACGAATCTGGAATATATTTACCAATCAATATCGCCTTCCTATAAAGGAAAAATGATTTCATTGATGACTGATCAGGAACGCACCTTGTTTTTTGACTTTCTTCCTTTGGAGTTGGGGGAAATAAAAGGGTTTACTACCCGGGTTCATCTTTATACGGTTCCCGGGCAGGAATATTATGAAGCGAGCCGTAAGCTAATTTTAAAAGGTGCGGATGGAGTGGTTTTTATCGTTGATTCACAGAAACATCGATTGAATGAGAATATAAATAGTTATAATGAACTTTTGCTTAGATTAAAAGAGTATCAACCGGATGCCGCTACTTTGCCTTGTGTTGTGCAATATAATAAGCGGGATTTGTCCGATATTAATTCGGTTTGTCAGCTGGAAGAAACGATAAATATTCATAAAAAGCCTTCTTTTGAAGCGGTTGCAATTAAAGGTATAGGGGTTTTTGCTACAATTAAAGTAATTTGTAAGGCAGTTATTGAAAAATTCGAGTTAAATGAATAATAATATAGAAAAATTAAATTTAGTAAATGCGGGGGTAGGAGAAATGAGTTTACGGGGTTCTCTGGAAGATGTTAATTTGACTGATACAATTCAAATTTTGGAAATGGCGGGGAAATCAGGATGTTTACAAATAAAAAAAAACAATGAAATAGGGAAAATATATTTTAAATCCGGAAGAGTGGTTCATGCCACTTTTGGAAGTCTAATCGGGCAGGAAGTTATTTTTGAGATGTTGCGATGGGGAAAAGGGGATTTTGAATTCAAAAGAGATGAACAGACAGGACAGGAAACAATAAAAACGAGTATCCAGAAACTTTTTATGGAAGGGATAAAAAGAATTGATGAACAAAGAGTAAGCGAAAAAGAAAAAAATTTGCCAATGAAAGGAAAAATGGAAAGAATTTTAAAAGAATTAGTCTCGGAGGATAATCAAGTATTAGGGGCAATAATCGTTGATTTTGAAGGGAAAGTAGTTTTTCAGGTCTTGAGTGATAAAGTGAAAGAAGAGAATGTTTTGTCTGTGCCTAAACTTTTTTTAAATTTTTATAGGGATTATAAACAAATAAAAAGGCCGCAGATTGTTCAAATGTTTGTAAATGATGAAAAGGGATTTGTTTCTTTTGTTAATGTGAATAGTAAATTATTCCTTGTTTCTTTATCATCGCCTCTGGCCAGGTTGGGGTCTTTAATTTTTTCTTTAAATAAGGTTGTTGAGGAAATAGCCAAACAGACAGAATAAATTTTTAAACGTAGTATATATGGGTGGGTTGATAAAAAACAATTTAAGTGAAATTTGAATGTTATTACGATTGAAAAAAATAAAGGGGTGGGTGGGTTATGGCTGGAAGATTAAGTGATATTCTTCAACATGAAAAGGTTATTTCCGAGGAATCTTTTCAAAGAGCACGGGAAGAGAGCCGTCTACAGGGAGGAATGGATATAGCGTGCTTGATAAATAATGATTATCTATCAGAAGACGTTTTGGTCGATTTTTTGGAAAAAAAATATAACTATGTTTATTTTGACTTAGCAAAGCATAAAATAGAAAATGATTTTATAAAACAAATTCCGGCTAATATCGCAAGGAAGTTTTTTGTAGTTCCGATTGCTAAGGCAAATAATATTCTCGCTGTAACTATGCTGGACCCCGTAAGTGATGAAGTTATTGAAAATTTGAAAAAAATAACGGATTATTCCATTTTGCCTTTTATAAGCCGGAAAAAAGATATTGAAAAAGTTCTTTATTATCAATACGTTTCAGCACTCGAAGTTGTCGAAGATAAAGGCAATGAGAAGATTGCTTCGGATGAAAAAGGATTACCTTTAATGAAAAAATTCGTTTTTGATAATTTTATAATAGGGAGTGGAAACAGTTTTACCTACGCAGTAGCGGTGGCGGTAGCTAAATTTCCCGGAGGTAAATATAATCCCTTGTTTATTTACAGTCATACGGGATTGGGGAAAACGCATTTAGTGAACGCTATAGGTAATCATTTAATTGCCAACAATCCCTCAATGAAAGTTTTTTATATTAACACAGAACGGTTTGTTAAAGATCTTGTTAATGCGATAAAGAATAACACTGTAGATGAATTCCATAGCAGGTACAGGGAAAACGATGTTTTTTTAATAGACGATATTCAATTTTTAATTGGCAAAGAAAGAGCACAAGAAGAGTTTTTTCATACTTTTAATGCTTTATCTCAATCTAACAAACAAATTATAGTTACCAGTGATCGTCCTCCCGGAGAATTTAAAAACATTGAAGAACGGTTAAAAACAAGATTGGCGGGAGGAATAATCACAGATATTCAGCCTCCGGATTTAGAAACCAGGGTAGCTATTTTAAAAAAGAAACTTAGCTTAAAGGAAAATAAGATTGTTCTTTCCGATGAAGTTATTTTTTTTCTGGCACAAAATATTTCTAATAGTGTAAGGGAATTAGAAGGGGTTTTAAACCGGTTAATTGCGATTTCCCAATTGACATTGAAGGGTGGAGAAATAACTCTTGTTATGGCAAAAGAATTGCTGAAAGATATTTTAGTTTTTACTGAAACAGAGGTGCCTGAAAAAAAGCCGGAAGTGAAAAAGAATGACTTTCAAGTTGCGGAGGTTTTTAAACAAAAAATTAAGAGTGCCAAAAATTTGCAGGAAATAATGGATATAATTGAAGAAACAGCGAATTTTTTGGTCCCGAAAGCAGTTGAGAAACAAAATCAACAGGCATTAGATATGTTAAATGAATTAAAAAAAATGTTGGGTGAAAGAAATCTACAGGAAGCCTTTAAATTAATTAATAAATTACAGAAAATGAATTTGTAAAAAATAGTGTTTATTAGGGCAGCAATACAGAAATAAGGGTAAGAATATTGAATAATATTTTGAAACGGGAAAAGAGAAAATAAAGAGTGATTATTAAAGGCAAATTAAATTCGATTGATTTGAGTAAGATTTTAAAAACTTTTTCGGAAAACAAAGAAACAGGTTCTTTGGTCGTTATAAATAGTGAGAATAAAATAAAAAAAAGTTTTTATTTTCAGGAAGGAAGTTTGTGTTGGGTGTCTTCTTCCCAGAAAATATCTCTGGATAGAATAATTTTAGGATTTAAAAAAATTTCCGAGGAAAAAATTAAAAAAGTAATAGAAATTCAGGATAAAACAAATAAATCGCTGGAAGAAATTTTAATGCACCAAAAAATTTTTTCACAAAGCGAATTTGTAGAAATTCTCAAGCGGCAGCTTTTGGAAGAAATTTACGATGTGTATACCTGGGAAGAAGGGTTTTACGAGTTTAATAGGGAATTTTTATCTGATGAATTTTTGAAAAAAATAAAAAAAATACAATTTTTTGTCGATATTGACGATCTAATCAGAAAAGGAAATTTATGGAATAAAAAAGCAAAAAAATGGAAAAGCAGTATTTTTACAAAGAAATCTTTAGTTTTTACCGTGGTTGCAAGAATAAAATCTCAGATAGGGCTTTTTTTTGATAGAGAAAAAAAAATAATTCTTTTAATAGATGGAAATAACAAAAAAGATGAAATAGTTGAAAAAAGTGGCCTGTCAGAGCCGGAAGTGTCTGAGATTTTATATGCTTTGGCTTTGAGAGGGATTATATTTTTAAAAAAAGATATTAATGATTATATCTTTTTTGTATAATAGAAAGTCCAGCCGGTAATCCTCGAAATATTTGTTTGTGGTAGTATAAAAATTTTCTAAAAAGTGCCCGCACGTTTATTTGTATTCAATAATGAACGAACACAGTGATTCTTATAAATAAAATTAAAGTAAAAAATGCCTAACAAAAAGTTGTTTTACACAAGTAAAAAATAAAAATATGTTTATAATAAAAACCGGTGTAAATTTAAAATATAAAGTGTGAATGAATTTTATGATTACTCAAAACTTGGCCAAGGAATTATTTAAAATTGCCGCAGAAAAAGAAGTGGATTTTGCTGATATTTACGCAGAAAATACGCATTCTACCAGCGTAATTTGTGAAGAAAATAAAATTGAATATATTTCTTCAGGTGTAGATAAGGGGATAGGGGTTAGGTTTATAACGGGAGAAGAAACATTATACGCAAGTACTAATGATTTTTCCTCTAAAAAACTAAAAGGATTAGTCGTAGGGTTATGTTCCTCTTATGAGTGTAAGCGGAAAAAAGAGAGAGAGAAGAAAAAATGTCTGGATGTTTTTTCTTATGAACATCTTAATGATGAAAAGAAAAAATTAAAAAATATAAAAAAAATGCCGGATAATATTTCGATGGAAGAAAAGGTTCAATTGGTTAATTTAGCTAATAATGCGGCAAGAAATATAGATGGTAGGATTAAACAGGTTAAAGTTATTTGTAATGATATAATAAAAGAGGTAATAGTCGCTAATTCTTTCGGTTTATATAATTGCGAGAAAAGAGTGTATACTACTTTTTTAATAAACGTAGTTGCTTCCGATGGGAAAATTATCCAAACAGGGAGTGAAATTGTCGGAGGATTAGTCGGTTTTGAATTGTTCGATAATTATAACGTAGAAATTTTATCCTGTAGAGCGGCAAAACGGGCGGTAAATTTATTGAGTGCTCCCGAAGTTCTTGCCGGAAATATGCCTGTGATTTTATCTGCGCAAGCTGGCGGGACTATGATTCATGAAGCAATCGGCCATAGTTTAGAAGCGGATTTAGTGCAAAAGGGAGTCTCCCCTGCTTATGCAGGCAGGAAAGGACAAAAAATAGGATCTGAATTAATTACTGTAGTTGATGACCCGACTCTTTTTTCCAAACGGGGTTCTTATCTTTTTGATGATGAAGGAATACCTGCCAGAAAGAATGTTTTAGTAGAAAACGGTATTTTGAAAAATTATCTTTACGACCTTTTTAGTGCATGGAAGGATAATACAAAATCAACAGGTAATGGCCGGCGTGCTTCCTATCGATTTAAACCTATTCCCCGGATGAGTAATACTTATATTGCTCCGGGGAAAGAAGATCCTCAGGATATTATTAAAGCACAGGAGAAAGGATTATTAGTCAAAAAAATGGGTGGAGGGGAAGTAAATACGGCTAATGGGGATTTTGTTTTTGAAGTAGAAGAGGGATATGAAATAATAAATGGAAGAATCGGTTCATTAGTGAGGGGAGCAACTTTAATAGGAAATGGCCCGGAGGTTTTAAATTCGATTGATAAAGTGGGAAGTGATTTGGGGTTCAATATAGGTACTTGTGGAAAGGATGGCCAGGGTGTTCCTGTTTCGGATGGTCAGCCGACTTTACGGATACCGAAAATTATAGTTGGGGGGACTACAAAAGAAAAAAAATAAACCGGGAATATTTTGAAAAGAATTCAGCGAAAGGACTCTTTTTAAAATTAATTTCATTTATGGAGAGAAAAAATGGACAAAATTAAATTGTTAAAGAAGGTAGGGCTTTTTTTTAAGCTCTCCTCTATGAATTTAAATAAAATAGCTAAAATATCTTACATGCAAAATTACAAAAAAGAGGAAGATATTTTTTGTGAAGGGGATGAAGGGGATAAATTATATATTGTAATCTCCGGCTTGATTAAAATTTTTAAAATTTCTTCGAGAGAAAGAATAAAAACGCTGGCATTATTAAAAAAAGGTGATTTTTTTGGTGAAATGGCTATTTTGGATAAAGAGTTGCGTTCAGCTACTGCTCAAGCAATGGAAGAGACTGAAATGATGGTAATAGATAATAAGTCTTTTAGATTATTGCTCAAAGACAATTCGGAGATACTTTTTAATATGATAGAAACGTTATGTTTTCGGCTACGTGAATCAAATAAACATATACAGGTAATGACTTTTCAAAATATAATGGGGAGAACTGCATCGGCGCTTTTGGATTTAGCGGCCAAGTCCGGGGAAATAACCCCCCAGGGAATAAGAATTAATATGGAAATAACCCACCAGGAATTAGCCAATTTAGTTGGGACTGCCAGGGAAATTATTACGAAGGTTTTGAGCAGTTTTAAAAGAAATGGGTATCTTTTTATCAATGACCACTATATAACTATTATTGACAAAGAAAAACTAAAAGAGGTAATTTGTTAGGGGACGCTGTTTGGAAATAATGACAAATAAAAAGTTATATCTTATAGACGGAAATGCCTATTTCTATAGAGCTTATTATGCTCTTCCCCCTTTGGTTAATTCTCAGGGGCTTCCGGTTAATGCGGTTTATGGGTTTACCAGAATGATGCTAAAAATTATACAACGGGAAAATCCATATTATTTAGTTGTTTGTTTTGATTCTCCACATCCAACTTTTAGACACAAAGAATATGTCGAATATAAAGCAAACCGTTCTGCAATGCCGGAAGATTTAAAAATACAAATTCCTTCATGTAAAAGGGTAATAGAATCTTTAAGTGTTGCCTTTTTCCAAAAGGAAGGGTATGAAGCAGACGATTTGATTGCAACTATTGCCGGGAAAGCGGAAAGAGAGGGGATAGAAACAGTTATAGTAAGCAGTGATAAGGATATGCTGCAATTGGTAAATGAGAAGATAACTGTTTTAGATGAGCTTAAAAATATTGTATATGATGATGAAAAGGTGAAACAGACTTTAGGGATAGAGCCCGGACAAATAGTAGATTTTATGGGATTGGCAGGAGATTCTGTAGATAATGTTCCGGGTATTCCGGGAATCGGAAACAAAACAGCAGTTAAATTGATTCAGAAATATGGAACAATAGAAAATTTAAAAAATAACCTGCTGGAACTGAAAGGAAAAATTAAAGAGAAAATAGAGAATTTTTTCCCAATGGCGGAAATGAGCAGGAGACTGGTTACTCTGGTAAAAAATGTTCCCATAGAGATGGAGATTTCTGCTTGTAAATTTGAAAAAATAGAACGGGAAAAGTTTTTAAAAATATTAAAAGAATTTGAGTTTAAGAATTTAATTTCAGAATGGATGTCCGAAGAAAAAGATATTTCGGATAATTATCAGATTATTGCCGGGGAAAAAGAGTTTGAAAGGATATTGAAAAAACTTTATGAATCAAAAAAGTTTTTTTTTAAGATACAAACGACAGATTCTTCTCCTTTAACTGCGCAGATAGTAAGTTTGATTTTTACATTTGAAAATGGAGAATCAGTTTATTTGCCTATGGCTCATAATTATGATGGTTGTCCCGGGCAGTTAAAAGCTGATTATGTTTTAGCAAAACTAAAATTAATTTTCGAGAATGAAAAAATTAAAAAATGTGGTCAGGATTTAAAGTTTAGTTTCATTGTTTTAAAACAACAGGGAATCAATCTTTGCGGGATAGACTTTGATGTAATGGTGGCTGCTTATTTACTCAATCCTTCTAAGCAAAAATATCCATTGGAAAACATAATCCTGGAGTATTTAGATGTCAAAACAACAACAATTGCAGATTTAATCAAAAAAGAAAAAAAGGGTGTTTCAAAAATAAACATAGAAAGAATTGCCCTTTTGGCCTGCAGAGATACTAAATGTATAATGCAGTTAACCGAAATTTTGAATTCCCAATTAAAGAAAAAAGGGTTAGATAAACTTTTTTACCAAATTGAAATGCCGTTACTTAAAATACTGGCAAAAATGCAAATAGAAGGAATTCTTCTGGATAGTGATTATCTTAAAGAGATACAGGTGGAGTTAGGACAGGAAATTGAAAAATTAAAAAAGGAAGTTTATGCTCAAAGCGGTGAAGAGTTTAATATAAATTCTCCGAAACAGTTAAGCGTTATTTTATTTGAAAAATTGAAGTTACCGATTATAAAAAGGACTAAAACAGGAGCTTCTACCTCGGAAGAGATTTTAAAAAAACTTTCTTTTTCACATAAATTGCCTGTATTTATTTTGAAATATAGGGAATTACAAAAATTAAAATCTACTTATGTTGATGGATTATTGAAATTAGTAGACTCAAAAACAAGGCGTATTCATTCTTCTTTTAATCAAACAATTACAGCAACGGGAAGGCTTTCTTCTTCTGATCCCAATTTGCAAAATATTCCTGTTCGTACGAAGATGGGAAAAGCAATCAGAAAAGCTTTTATTTCTAAAAAAGGGTGGGTTTTGGTATCCTTAGATTATTCACAAATAGATTTAAGGGTTCTGGCTCATTTTTCAAAAGACGTAAATTTAAAAAATGCTTTTTGCTGCGGAAACGATGTCCATAATCAGACCGCAAGAGAGATTTTTAATATCCCTCTTGAGAAAATTACTTCAGAGGAGAGAAAGACAGCTAAAATTATAAACTTTGGTATTATTTATGGGATGTCTTCTTACGGTCTTGCTCTGGAATTAGGAATTAGTCAAATACAGGCACAGGAATATATTAAAAAATATTTCATAAAATATGAAGGGATTAAAAAGTTCATAGATGAAGCAGTAGCCAAAGCAAAAAAAGACGGTTATGTATTAACTCTTTTTAATCGCCGTAGATATCTTCCTGAAATTCAGAGTAAAAACCGTATTTTGAAAGAATTTGCCGAAAGGGTAGCCATCAATATGCCCATTCAAGGGACATCTGCGGATATTATTAAAATAGCAATGGTCCAAATTGATTCCGAATTAAAAAATAAAAATTTAAAATCCAGAATGTTGTTACAAATACATGATGAATTGATTTTTGAAGTTCCTCAAGAAGAAAAAGAAGTGCTCATTCAGATGGCCAAGGAAAAAATGGAAACTGCGGTAAAAATGGAAGTACCGATAAAAGTAAACATAAAAACGGGTGAAAATTGGGGTAGTATGGGGTAATTTGGTGAAGTTAATGTAACGAAGAGAGGTTTTTTATGCCGGAATTACCGGAAGTAGAAACGATTAAAAAGGATTTAAAAAAAACAATTTTGGGCAAGAAAATAAAAGCAGCAGAAATTAAAGCAGCTAAAATTATTAAGGAACCCTCTGCCGAAGAATTTTCCGGTAAAATAAAAGGGGAAATTATTAAGAAAATTATTCGAAGGGGGAAATATTTAATTTTTGAATTTTTCTCCGGGCAATATTTAATAATTCATCTTAAAATGACCGGGCAATTAATTTATGGTGATAAAAATGAACAAAGCAAAATTAATTTTCTTTTAGATAATGGGAAATATTTAAATTTTTGCGATTGGCGCCTTTTCGGAGAAATACGTTTAATAGATGATTTAAAAAATTTTAAAGGAATTAGTAAATTAGGAATAGAACCATTGGATAGAAGATTTACTCTGAAAATATTTTATGAAATGATTAAAAAGAAAAGATCAAAAATTAAATCATTATTGATGGATCAAAGTTTTATAGCCGGAATAGGAAATATTTATGCCCAGGAATCTTTATTTAAAGCAAAAATTAATCCCGCGAAAAGGGCATTGAATCTTAGTAAAAGTGAAATTAAGAAATTATTTTTTTCAATAAAAAAAGTATTAAACGAGGCAATAAAATATCGGGGGTCTTCAATTAGTACTTATATGGACTTAGAAGGCAGGAAAGGACGAATGGGTGAACGCCTTCAAATATATGGACGTAAAGGTAAGCCGTGTTTCAAGTGTAAGTCTATCGTTGTAGGAATGAAAATGGCAGGAAGAGGAACAGCTTTTTGTCCGAATTGTCAGAAATAAAAAGAAGAGAGATTTTTATGGTTGTAGTAGGGTTAACAGGGGGAATTGGCAGCGGGAAAACAACCGTTGCCGGGCAGTTTAAAAAATTAGGGGCACACATTATTGATGCTGATAAAATTGCGAGGGAAATGCTTCAGCCTCAAACAAGGTTAGGAAAAAAGGTCATTAACTGTTTTGGTAAGCAAATATTGTATAAAACAAAGAAAAAATCATATATAAACAGAAAAAAATTAGCCGCTATAGTTTTTTCCGACAAAAAAAAACTAAAAAAATTAAATGAATTGATGCATCCTTCAATAATTAATCAAATAAAAAAAGAAATCAGGGAGGTTAAGCAAAAGAAGGGATTCCAAAAACAAATAATAGTAGTAGATGCTCCGCTCCTTTTTGAAACAGGGGTGAATATTTTTATGGACAAAGTAATTGTTGTTAGCGTTTCCCGGGGATGTCAGATAGGGAGGATGAAGAAAAGAGATGGGTTAAATAAAAAGGATAGTTTACGGATAATAAAAAATCAATGGCCCTTAGGGAAAAAAACAAAATGTGCTGATTACCTTATTGATAATTCGGAGAGCATACAAAAGCTAAAGGAAAAGATAGAGAATGTTTGGGAAGAATTACTTTATTTAAAGTAATTTATTCTATAAAAAACGAGGAGGTTGTTATGACTACAATAGATAGTGCGACTTTGGATATTACCCATTTGGCAAAAATGACGATGAATCAATTGATGACAACGGCTAAAAGTTTAAAGATAGAGGGGATTGGCAGTTTGAGAAAGCAAGACTTAATTTTTAAAATATTGGAAATGAGGGCAGAAAAAAACGGTTTACTTTTTGATGAAGGGGTTTTGGAAATATTACCTGATGGATTTGGTTTTTTGCGGTCACCGAATTATAATTATTTACCAGGGCCTGATGATATTTATACTTCTCCCTCGCAAATAAAAAAATTCGCTTTACGAAAAGGGGATACTGTTTCGGGACAGGTGCGGCCTCCCAAAGAAGGAGAAAGATTTTTTGCCCTTTTGCGGGTAGAGGCAGTCAACGGGGAAAATCCGGAGACTCTTAGGGAGCGGGTCCCTTTTGATAATTTAACCCCTTTGTATCCTGATAAAAAATTTGTATTGGAAACGACTAAAAATGAAATTTCTACGAGAATAATGGATTTAGTTGTTCCCATAGGTCAAGGACAACGGGGATTGATTGTGGCTCCGCCACGAACAGGAAAGACTGTATTATTGCAAAAACTGGCGAATAGCATAACGACCAATAATCCTCAAGTTACTTTAATTGTTTTATTAATTGATGAAAGGCCGGAAGAAGTTACGGATATGCAGCGTTCAGTGAAAGGAGAAGTTATTGCTTCTACTTTTGATGAATCCGCTGATAGACATATCCAGGTAGCGGAAATGGTTATAGAAAAAGCAAAAAGATTGGTGGAACATAAAAAAGATGTCGTTATTTTATTGGATAGTATAACCCGTTTAGCCCGGGCATATAATACAGTTAGCCCTTCAAGCGGGAGAGTACTTTCCGGAGGGATAGACTCTAATGCACTTCAACGGCCTAAAAGGTTTTTTGGGGCTGCGCGTAATATAGAAGAAGGAGGCAGTTTAACAATTTTAGCTACTGCTTTAGTAGATACGGGATCCCGGATGGATGATGTAATTTTTGAAGAATTTAAGGGAACAGGAAATCTTGAAATATGTCTGGATAGAAAATTAGTGGACAAAAGGCTTTTTCCTGCTATTGATATTAATCGTTCAGGGACCAGAAAGGAAGATTTGTTGCTTTCAAAAGATGAATTGAATAAAATTTGGATTCTTAGGAAAATTATAAGTTCTTTAAGTACGATAGAGGCAATGGAATTGTTAATGGAAAAATTGAAGGCAACCAAGTCAAATAAAGATTTTCTTAAATCGATGGAATTAAACAGTATGGATAGGTAAAATTTTTTGCTGGGATGTAGGTTTAATAAAATAGAAATTTCCTTGCAAAAAAAGGCAAAATGTGATAAATTAAATCTTCGGGCCGAGAATCTGTTGATATTTAAGAACATTATAGATTCTGGATCGACAGGATGTGTCGTAACTGTGAATTGAATGGTTTTTTCGTTGAATGATCCGGCGATGTTTATTTTGTCTAAGTCTAATTGATAATAATAAAGGAGGAGAATTAGTTTGAGAAAGGTAATAATTGCCGGAAATTGGAAGATGAATAAAGAAACAGAAGGTGCTGTATCCTTGGTGAGGGAATTAAAGACAGAATTGAGAGATATAACAGATAGAGAAATTGTTGTTTGTCCCCCTTTTACGCTTTTAGGAGAAGTAAAAAAAATTCTTTGTGATTCAAACATTTTTTTGGGCGGACAAAATATGTATTGGGAAAAAGAAGGGGCTTATACAGGGGAGATATCCCCTTTGATGTTAAAGGATGCAGGATGTAAACATGTAATCATTGGGCATTCGGAAAGAAGGTCTTATTTCGGAGAGACCAATGAGTCTGTTAACAAAAAAGTAAAAGCGGCATTTTGTTATGATCTAATACCGATTGTTTGTGTAGGTGAAACATTAGCCCAAAGAGAAAAAGGAGAAGCTTTTGGGGTGGTAGAGAAACAATTAGTAGAGGGATTAGGAGGTTTAAAAGTAGAAGATTTTAGTAAATTAGTTGTTGCTTATGAACCTGTTTGGGCTATTGGTACCGGTAAAACGGCAACCCCTTTGCAGGCGGAAGAAACTCATAAATTCGTCAGAGAAATTCTGGAAAGTATTTTTGAGGGGAAATCAGAGGAAATAAGAATTTTATACGGCGGAAGCATGAAACCGGAAAACGTTTCAGATTTGATGGCTTGTCAGAATATAGACGGAGGATTAATAGGTGGGGCAAGTTTGTCAGCGGATAATTTTATTAAAATAGTAAAGTTTATATAAATAACTAAAATTTAACTCTAATATTATTTTGGAGAGATAGATAATGAATCGATTAAAAACTATTGGAGAACCCATTATTGCCAATATTTCCAATCGTCATATCCATTTATGTGAGGATGATTTATTTTTCTTTTTTGGAAAGGGTTCTCAATTAAACAAATTAAAGGATTTACTTCAACCGGGACAATTTGCCTGTAAGGAAAAGTTAGTTATTGTCGGCCCGAAAAATAGAATTAATAAAGTAAGAATAATTGGGCCTTTAAGAAAAAAAACCCAAATAGAAATTTCCCGGACAGATGGATTTTATTTGGGAATAAATCCGCCCTTAAGGGATTCCGGAGATGTAGAAGGAAGTGCTGCAATAAGGGTCATTGGGCCGAAAGGGGAAAAAGAAATAAAATCAAGTTGTATTATTGTCCGCCGGCATATTCATATGAGACCTGAAGATGCCCGACAATACGAAGTCAAAGACAAAGATAAAGTATCTGTAAGGGTAGAGGGAGAAAGAGGGCTTATTTTTGGGAATGTTCAGGTGAGAGTAAGGGGAGATTTTGCCCTGGAGTATCATATAGACACAGATGAGGCCAATGCCTGCGGATTAAAAAACGGGGACAAGGCAAAAATTGTTGATTTTGAGGAAAAATAATTTAAAATAAGGAAATTTTTTGATGAAAATTGCCTTAGGAGCGGACCACAGAGGATTTGAGTTAAAA
>CBDUZB010000002.1:0-29110 GCA_965371605.1 uncultured bacterium | reverse complement strand
TGCAAATGGCAAATAGATAGTTATGAGTTAAAAGTGCCTGCTTGTCCGCCAGTCTGTTAAGTGGATAAGACGGAGTTTAAATTTGTTAAATTGGATAAAAGATTGTGAATAGCGATTGGCTGATGGTTAATAGTTTGTTGAAAGTTACAAATTAAAAAAATAAAAAAACAAATCTTGTTGTTTTCCCCCCTTTGTTCCTTTCATTTTTATATATATTGAAATTTTGGGTTATTATATTCTAAAATAATTTATTAAATATTTTTTTTTATTTATGTTGACGATTTACTTTTTGCGTGTTATCTTTATACTAAGTATACCGTTTTTAAAAACAGGGTATGAACTTGTTAAATACCCCGGATAATAATTTCTTTTGCAATAAAAAGGATTGCGATAAAATGAAGAAAATATTTAGAATCAATATATTTGCGTTTTTGATATTAATTTTTTTAATTGTTTTTTCTTTACCAGCCATAGCTGGGATAGAACGCTTATTAGTTAATAATGGAGCTGTTATAGCACAGATGAGAACACTATCCGGGCTTGGGTGGGATGACCGTCTTAGAGAACAACTTGAGGGAAAAGATGCTTATGTTGATAAAGGGTTTCCAATGACGGATCGAGAATGGGTAGGTATGGATTTTAATAGTCTTGCTATTCCTTTGGGTTTTTATGTACATTCGGTTGTAATTAGGTTCAAATGTAAATTTGTACAAGCGCCGGGCGAAAAAAGTGTATTTTTTGTAGATTGCAGTGATGACAAAGAGGTTACTAATTGGTCCGACAATATTATATACAATGAATCCGGGTATGGTGATAATATTTCAAAGCATGAAATTCAAGGAGGATCCTGGGAATGGAGAAGTTATGATGTTTCGTATTTAATTACGGACCCGGAAAAGCTTAATGATATGGAGATACTTTTTCGAAACGCAAGTGATTCATTTGGAAGGCTTTATATAGATTATATTGATGTAGAAATAACTTTTACTTCCCTTTTTATTATTGATGCCCAAACTATAGATGATGATAAAAATGGCCAGATTGATGCTTACCATATCATTTTTAATGCGGCGGTTAACGATAGTTCGATAGGTGCAGGGGCTCTCGGATTTGAAATACAAAATTATACAAATTTAGCATTTAATAGTGCCGGTTTACCCGGTTATCCGGATACGGCAGATGATGCAGATATTTTTATCAGTTTTGATGAGAGTGGTTCTGCTGATACGGGAAATAAGCCGCAATTAACCTACAGGGAATCTATTGGAAATGTAGTCGATTTTTTATTAGGAGAGCCATTGTTAGATGTTTCCCGGGAAGATGTTATTGAAAAGGATATGGCTCCACCCGCTATTGTTTCTGCCCAGGCCAGTGATGATTCCGGTGGAGGGGTAGGAATTCAGGGGGGAGATACGGTACAGTTTATTTTTTCTGAAAACACGAATGCTCCTGTGATAGAAGCCACTAATATCGATACTGTTCTTGCTTTGAGTGATAGTCATACATGGAAAGATGGAAGTGGAGGGATAGATTCAAGTACCTGGATTAACTCATCTGTTTTATTAATTACCCTTTCAGTAGGCGGGGGGCTTCCAACCATTACCGCCGGAGATACTATTACCGCAGATGGGAGTAGTATTTGGGATAGCAATGATAATTATTGCGATAATGATATTGTTTTGGGAGGAGATTTTGGGAATGATACCTCTCCTCCTTATATATGTTCCCGGGAAACGCAGGATTTAAATTATGATGGGTACATTGATGCTATTCATATTGTTTTTAGCGAAGAAATAGATACTATGACGGTAGTGGCTACTGATTTTGATGTGATTAGTGTAGGGGGGGAGACTTATTTTGAAGGTGAGCCGCCTTATGATGATATTTACATTACTTTTAACGACAATTTATTAGAAACAGACTCTACTCCCTATTTAACCTATTTTTCTACGGGGTCTTTGACTGACATTAATGGTAATCCTTTAGGAGGTTCATCAAATATTGTGTGTTCCGATAAAGCTCCTCCGGCACTTTTAAGTGCTACAGCCAGTGATGGAGTAGTCCTGGTACCCGGTGTGGATAGTGATGATACGGTAATTATTTGTTTTAGTGAAGGAACCAACCGTCCGACAATTGACGAAGTGAACATTGATAAGGTTTTTGTTTTGAATGATGGTCATACATGGGAAGATGCAACCGGTAATTGGAATGCTAACGGGGATGAATTAACTATTGCTTTTGGTTTGCAAGCAAATAGTGCTACCGTATGTGTTGGTGATACTATATCCGTATCCGGTAATGATACTGCTATTACTGATGGGGTATTGGGCAATATTTGTATTGATACCGGCACTGTTAGCGGAACGTTTGAAGGGATAGATACTGTGTGTCCTTATGTGTTATCACGTTTACCGCAAGATAAAGAGAACGGGGTAGACACTGATATTGTTATTCAGATAAGTTTTAATGAAAGGATGAATGAGGAAAAGACTAAAGGAGCGATCAGCATTAAAGGGGTCAGGGATA
The DNA here is from genome assembly GCA_965371605.1 of uncultured bacterium. Classification (GTDB taxonomy): domain Bacteria; phylum CBDUZB01; class JAGLHV01; order JAGLHV01; family JAGLHV01; genus JAGLHV01. The sequence continues at coordinate 26,584 of CBDUZB010000002.1, read as the reverse complement.
AAGATGGGCAAGAGATTGATGAACTAATTTCCGGGGTGGTTTCTTATGCTCCGGATAATTTTAAATTATTTTTTACTCCTGATTCTGGCCTGAATAAAAATTTTACTTACCAGGTTACCATTACCTCCGAAGCTACTGATACGATCGGCAACCTTTTAGCGGAAGAACGGTTTACTTTTACTACTATAATTGACCATACCAAAAATAATACGGTACTAAGCTGGGGGGAGGAAACCAGATTATTAGTTCTACCTTCCGGTTTGTTTGTGGATTTTTTCTTTGTAATTGATCCCGGTTCGCAATGTGCGGAATTAAGTAATATTCTTCAAGCTAATGATAAATTTAAACTAGACGGGGACCCATTTAATTCTATTTTGGAAGATAGTATAACCCAAATAAATACTTTTAATAATGCCAGGGTAATTTTAAAAGACAACTTTAACTTCCCCATAACCGTAACATTATCTTACAACGATGTTGCTCCTGCAGATGGAATAGTGGATGGCACTATGCCTCCGGTTCGGGAGGGAACCTTACAAATGTATAGATTGGATGAAAATTCGAATCTTTGGGTAAGGTTAGCTAATTCAGTAGTTGATTCACAAGCAAATACGGTTTCTGCTTCCAGTATCCATACTTCTGTTTTTGCCCTTGCCGGGTCATCATATAGTGACCTTTTTTATGCCTATGCTTTTCCGGTACCGTTTAAACCAAGCCGGGGGGATAGTGAAATTATTTTTGTTAATTTATCACCTATGGCTACGATAAAAATTTTTACTCTCAACGGTGAGCTGGTAAAGAAAATTGAACATATTTCCGGAGACACTATTTTATCCTGGGATGTTACCAATGACCATGGTGAAAAACTGGCGAGTGGGGTTTATCTTTATTTAATTAAAAACGAAAAACAAAGTAAAAAAGGAAAATTGATGATTGTAAAATAACAGTTCCGGCAGTTAATTTTTTGAGGAGTTAAAAAGTGACAGGAATAAGCAGGGTAAAAAAAATAATATCCGACAAAAAAAAGGCAGGTTGTTTTTTGATTTTTTTTAGTATATTTTGTTTTTTTTCTTATACTGTTTTTGCCGCTTCAGCGGGAACTACAGGGGCAAATTTTCTAAAAATGGAAGTAGGGGCAAGGCCGGTTGGTTTGGGAGGGGCATTTGTAGCGGTTGCTGATGATGCTAATCTTATTTATTGGAATCCGGCAGGCCTTTCCGGAATTGAGCATAAAGAATTAATTCTAATGCATAATGAACGGGGAGAGGAAATCAGATATGAGTTTCTTGCCTATGTTCAACCGGTGAAAGTACTTAAAGGCGGGTTGGGGGCAAGCGTTTCCTTTCTAAATGTCGGCGGTATTGAGGGGTATGATCCCTGGGGGGTAAAAACGGGAGAACTATATTTTCACGATTTTGCTTTTAGTTTGGCATATGGCCGCCGATTAATCGGCAAGCTTGATGGGGGTATTAATTTTAAGATTTTCCAGGAAATGTTGGATGATGAGAAAGCAACCGGTTATGCTCTGGATATTGGCTGGTTGTATCCTGCTCCGTTAAAATCCTTGGTATTGGGCCTTAGTATTCAGAATATAGGACCCCCGATAAAGTTTATTGATGAAGGGGATGAGCTTCCTTTAAATATAAAAGTGGGGGGAGCGTGGAAACATGAATTGTTTGGTAATGATTTAACTACGGCTTTGGATTTTAATTTTCCCCGGGATAACGATTTTTTTCTTAATCTGGGAGGAGAATTTTGGGTGCATAATGCAATTGCCCTGCGAGCAGGCTATGAATCGCGGGATGATCTGACTAACGGGTTAAGATTAGGGTTGGGATTTAAGGTTAAAGGGTTGAATTTAGATTATGCCTTTTTATCTAAGGATGATTTTGATGACGGCCATAAAATCAGTATTTCTTTTCGTTTTGGCCGGAATTACGAAAACACTCAAATTGAAAAAAACATTGAAGAATCTTTTTTGCGGGGAAAAAAATATTTTTCAAGAGGGGATTTACTTAATGCCCATAAAGAATTTAAAAACATTTTAGCTGTTGCTCCGGGGCACGAAGGGTCATTGGAATTGCTTGCCCGTACACGAGTAAAAATAGAAGACGTAGTTACCCTAAAAAGTGTTGATGAATATTTGAGCAAGGGAAAGAAATATTATAATGACGGAGAAATGATTCGTGCCCGGGCAGAATTTGAAAATATTCTTGAACTTGTGCCCGGACATCAAGAGGCAGAAGAATATCTGGTTAAAATGGAAAAGAGATTTAAGGAAGTTATAAAATCTTTTTTTGACAAAGGACTTGAGTATTCTGAGAATGGTCAATATGTTGAGGCAACGGGGGAATTTAATAAAGTTTTGACCCTTGATCCTAATCACGCGCAGGCCCGGGAATACATTGCTATAATCAAAGAAAGACAACAAAAAATTAAAGAAGTGAAGAAAGAGCAAAGAATAAAGCGGCGGTATGAGAAAGGAATATATCGTTATAAAGAAAAACAGTTTGTAAAAGCACTTCGCGAATTCAAAAAGGTGTTGTCGATAAATCCTAAGTATAAAAAAATATCATTTTATATAAAGCAAAGCAAAAGAAAAATGGCCAATTTGTGTTTCAGGAAAGGATTATATATGTATCAAAAACTGGAATGGAACAAAGCCCTTATAGAGTTCAAAAAGGTGTTAGCTCTAAATCCCAAGCATTCAAAAACAATTGATTATATGGCTCAAATCAACAAAAAAGTCAGTGAGGATCGTTACCGGGAAGCAATGGTGCTTTATGAAGAAAACAAATTATTGGAAGCAATGAGCAAATTTAAAGAAGTGCTTGATTTGGATTCACAAAACGAATTAGCATCAAAATATTTAATGGAAATTCAGGGTAAAATAAGAGAGGTCAATAATACTCAAGCTAATGAATACAATAAGCAGGGGTTAGTTCAATACAGTAAAGGTAATTTGGAACAGGCGATTAAATTATGGGAAAAAGCGTTGATTCTTAATCCTGATTTGGAAATGGCCGGAAAAAATTTAAAAAGAGCACAAATAGAGCTGGAGTAAAATCATAGGGAGTACCCGATTGAAATTAAAAACTAAATTTAGTTTTTTAGCTACCTTACTGGTAGTGTTTATTATTTCTGGGGTAAGTGTTTGTTTATTTATTTCCGAACGTCAATATATGATTAATCAGATGAAAGAAAACCAGGTAAATCTTGTTGATGGATTAGTTCAGGTAAGCAAAGAATATCTGATTACTAAAGACCAAATTCTTCTTTTTAATTATATTAGCTTTCTTATGCGCAATGAAAGAATCTTTTATGTGTTATTTACCAACCCTCGAGGTAAAATTTTGGCGCATACAAATATTAATCGTTTAGAGAAAATGGATAAAACCCCTGTAGGATTAAAGGCAATTAAAACGGAAAAACTCTTGATTCAATCTTATCAAAACAAAAAAGGGGAAAAGATAACTGATTATGCTCTTCCCGTATTTATGGAACAGAAAAAGTGCGGTATTGCCCGCATTGGATTTTCTCAGGAAAAATTAGACAAAATAATAGAAGAAATTGTTTTTCAAACAGGTAAGCGAATTTTTGGTATCGCCCTTATCGGTTTAATGATTGGTATATTGGGTTCATTAATCCTGGCTCAAACGCTAACCAAACCAATTAAAAAATTAACTTCCGGGGCAAAAATGATTGGCAAAGGGAAATTAGATACGATTATTGAAGTTAATAATAAGGATGAATTAGGAACTTTAGCCAAAGAATTTAATCTAATGGCCTGTCAGTTGAAGGAATTAGACCAGATGAAACAGGACTTTGTTTCCAGCGTAACCCACGAATTACGTTCGCCGTTAACTTCCATAATGATGTATATTGACCTTTTTTTTAAGGGTGCAACAGGGGAGCTTACCGAAAAACAAATAAATTTTTTAAATATAATGAAAAGTAGTTCTAAACGATTAAACAGTTTTATTAATGACCTCTTGGATATTGCTAAAATAGAAAGAGGTAAAATGGAACTTATTAAAGAACACTTGAATATAACGACGATACTTCAAGAAACAATACAATTGTTCAACGTTCAAGCCGATGAAAAAAATATAAGAATTTTTTCAAAAGTTCCGGAAAACATACCGCTAATATCTGCGGACCAAAATAAGATACGACAGATATTAAATAATCTATTAAGTAATGCAATTAAATTTACTCCGGAAAAAGGGCTCATAAGTATAGAAATTCAAAATGTTTCGGAATGTTTACAAGTCAGCATAAGTGATAACGGTATGGGGGTTCCTTCCGAAGACTTAGAAAAAATATTTGATAAGTTTAAACAGGTTAGAGGTGTAAAGAATAAGATAAAAGGACATAAAGGAACCGGTTTGGGGCTGGCAACTGTTAAAGCCATAGTACAACTTCATAGAGGAGAGATCTGGGTAGAAAGTATATTGGGAAAAGGAAGTACTTTTTATTTTACATTGCCGAAGGAAAAATAATAGTTTTGATTTTTGTTAATTTTATTATATAATTGTTCATAGGTATGAAATTATATTTAATAGTAAAATTATGTTAAAAGGGAATTAACTAAAAGGGGAAGTTATGGGGAACGAAAAAATATTGGTTGTTGATGATGATAGTAATATTAGAAATGGTTGTGCCGAATGTCTTATAAGCGATGGGTATGATGTTGAAACGGCAGAAAACGGAGAGGATGCATTGTGGAAAATAAAAAACGGCTCCTATTATAATATTGTTCTTACTGACCTGGTGATGGGAGAAATTGGCGGAATTGAATTATTGGAGTACGTAAAATCACATTTTCTCAAATGTGAAGTTATTTTAATGACTGCTTATGGGAGTGTGGAGACGGCAGTAAAAGCAATGAAAATAGGTGCTTTTAGTTATATTACCAAACCGATTAATCTTCACAAAATGGAATTAACTATTAAAAATTGTTTGCAAAAACAAAGTCTTGAATCAGAAGTAGTTAAATTGAAAGAGATGGTAAATTTATATGAAATGTGTAAAGCTGTAAGTTCTCTTATGGGTTTGGATAAATTGCTTGATTCAATTTTAAAATTAGCGGCGAATACCCTAAAGGCGGAAGGTGGTTCAATAATGTTATTTAATGAAGAAAAAGAGGAATTGCTGGTAAAAGCAGTTACGGGGTTGGTATCAAAATCGATTATTGGAAAGAGAGTAAAATCAGGAGAGAGAATAGCGGGTTATGTTGCCAAAGAAATTCAGCCGATTTTAATTACCGGAAAATTACAGGACGATCACCGTTTTCAACATCTGGAACAGTTTGCCGATGTAAGTTCAGGAATAAGTGCCCCGTTGCTGACTAAAGGGAAGTTATTGGGGGTAGTTAATTTGTGTAGAAGAGGTGTAGTAAATGAATTTACAAAAAGAGATCTTACTTTATTATCTGTTTTTGTTGCACCTACGGCAATTGCTGTGGAAAATGTTAATTTATATGAAGATTTAGATGAATTATTTATTTCTATTGTTAAGTCATTAGCCGCGGCTATTGATGCAAAGGATTCTTATACCCGGGGCCATTCTGAACGCGTAACCAAATTTGCTCTTATTATTGCCGAAGAATTAGGTTTGGATGAAAGAAGCAGGAGAAACATACAATTGACCGGATTACTACATGATGTTGGGAAAATTGGTGTATCAAAAGAAATACTTATTAAAAAAGAAAAGTTGACGGAAGATGATTGGGGGCAAATTCGTCAGCATCCGATAATGGGGGCAACGATACTAGCGCCTATTAAACAGTTAAAAACAGTTATTCCCGGTATTCGTCATCATCATGAAAGATATGATGGCAAGGGGTATCCGGATAAATTAAAGGGGAAGGAAATTCCTTTATTTGCCAGAATTATTGCAATTGCCGACACTTTTGATGCTCTGACTTCGGAACGGCCTTATCGTAATAAAATGTCCTGTGAAATGGCTATAAAAGAAATAAAAAGATGTTCAGGCAGTCAATTTGATTCTGAGATATTAAATGTTTTTTTGTCTGTATATAAAAAAATGTTATGATTTAAAGATTAAGTTTTAAACTTTCAAAATCCAAATTTTTAATTCCTGCCTTTTATTTAATTTCCCATCGATAAAGATTGAAATTCATTTTTTTCTTTGAAACTTTTATAAATTTTTGTATAATGATGCCGGTAGGTTATAGTTGTTTCTACCGGGATAAAGTCTATTAGAGGTTTTTAAAATAACAATGTTATCTTTGTCTACAGCATTTAATATTAAAAAACATACGGATGGTAAAAAATTAGTTGAAGACATTCTGGCTTTGGGTTTTTACGCAGCTGAGTTAAATGTGGAAGTGGAGCAGGATATGCTTCCTCAGATATTATCACAGGTAAAACAGAAAAAAATAAAAATTAGCAGCATACATAACTTTTGTCCCAAACTAAAACATTTTGGTCCCGGACGTTCTGTTTTTAGCGCTTATCGTCTTTCTTCATTAGACAACGAAGAGAGGAAGAAAGCAATCGAACTTACTAAAAAGACAATAAATTTAGCCGGTGAGTTTGGTGCTCAGGCAGTTGTTATTCATGCCGGTGAAGTAGAAACAGAAGTAAGAGGACAGGAATTATTTCGATATGTAAGAGATTTCGGAAAAACGAAAATTTATTCTATCTATAAAGATATTTTTTTTAAAGAAAGAAAAAAGAAATATAAGCCTTATTTGACAGCAGCAATACGTAGTTTAGAGGAAATATCCGAATATGCTGCAAAATTAAAAATAAAAATTGGTATTGAAAATCGTTTTTACTATAATGAAATTCCCGGTTTTGAGGAGATAGGTGTAATTTTGACGCATTTTAAAGGAGGCAATGTTTATTATTGGCATGATACCGGACATGCACAACTTTTTCAACACCTTGAATTTGTTTCTTCTCACGAAGATTATTTAAAAAGATATGCGGATAAAATGCTCGGAATTCATTTGCATGATGTAAAAGGTTTTTCTGATCATCGGGCACCTGGTACCGGGATAGTAGATTTTAAAATGATAAAACAATATTTATCAGAAAAGACAATTAAAGTGGTAGAGGCACATTCTAAATCTTCCGGGACACAGGTAAAAAAATCAGTGGCTTTTTTAGAAAACGTAGGGATTAAATAGAAAATTGCGGAATTAAAAATATAATAAAGAAGAGGAAGGAAAAATTTAAACAGAAAAATGCTTTACAGAAAGAATTTATTTGTGATAGGATAAAGGCGTTTGATTGTTAAAGGTATAAATTAAGTGGGGGGGATTATGTCAGGACATTCAAAATGGGCGGGAATTAAGCATAAAAAAGCAGTTATTGATGCTAAAAGAGGAAAAGCTTTTACAAAAATTATCAAAGAAATTAATATTGCTGCCAGGCAGGGAGGCGGAGATATAAACGGTAATGCGCGTTTGCGTACAGCCATAGAAAAAGCTAAAGCCGTGAATATGCCGCAGGATAACATAAAAAAAGCTGTCCAGAGAGGAACAGGAGAACTTCCGGGGGTTACTTATGAGGAATTTCTTTATGAAGGATACGGCCCGGGAGGGGTTGCCGTCTTGGTTGAAATTACTACTGATAATAAAAATCGTACTTCTTCGGAAATAAAAAGAATTTTTTCCAAACGAGGCGGTAATTTAGGGGAAAGCGGATGTGTTGCCTGGATGTTTTCTCAAAAAGGATATTTTGCTGTTGACAAAACCGGTGTTAAAGAGGATGAGTTGATGTCTCTTGCCCTTGAATATGGTGCGGAAGATTTTTGTGCTGATGAAGAAGATGTCTTTGAAATTATTACATCTCCTTCCGATTTTGAAAAAATGAAAGAAATTTTGGCGACAAAAAAAATAGAAATATCTTCCTGTGAAATAACAAAACAGGCGCATACTCAAATATCCCTGGAGGGAAAAGAAGCTCAACAAATGCTTAATTTGGTTGATGAGTTGGAAGAAAATGATGATGTGCAGAATGTTCATACAAACTTTGATATGCCCGAACAAGAGGTGGAAAAAGTCGGAAATGAATAAAAGGGATATGAATTTATATGATTGTATTGGGAATTGACCCGGGATTGGTAAATACAGGATGGGGAGTAGTCAGTCAGGAAGAAATTATTTCAGGCGAACAAATAAAAGCATATGGTTGTATAAAAACCAGATCCGATTGTTTCCTGCCTCAAAGATTATCTTTGATATATGAAAAATTAATGGAAGTAATAAAAAAATATAAACCGGATAGTATGGCGGTAGAAAAAATATTTTATGCAAAGAATGTAAAAACAACTTTGTTTTTAGGCCAGGCACGGGGGATAGTGCTCCTTGCCGGATACCAGGCCGGTTTGTCAATAGCAGAGTATACTGCTTTACAGGTAAAACAGTCTTTAGTTGGGTATGGAAGGGCAGAAAAAAAGCAAATACAAAATATGCTGCGGAATGTATTTAAATTAAAAGAAATTCCACGGCCGGAGGATGCTGCTGATGCCCTGGCAGTTGCGGTTTGTCATTTAAATTCGAAAAAATATTTCCAAAAAATAAAAAATTAATAAGAACAGTTTTAATTTTGAAAAAACGAAACTTAAACAAAAAAAGGCGGATACAAATTGATAGCTTTTCTGCAGGGAAATTTAGAAAAAAAGACGGAAGAATTTATTTATTTGGGAGTTAACGGTGTTGGTTATCAGGTTTATATCCCTTCGTTTACTTATGAACAATTACCCGGCATTGGGGAGGAAATAAAACTTTATACATGGATGTCCACCAGTATGTACGGAGGGAATACGCTTTACGGTTTTTTAAGTATGGAAGAAAAAGAAATATTTCTCTTACTTAATAGTATTTCTAAGATTGGGCCCAAAGATGCCATCAAGGTTTTGGCTAAAATATCATCTGCGTTTTCTGATTTCAAGAAGGCAATTATTGGAAACGATTTATGCGTTTTAACTACTTTTTTTGGGTTAACAAAAAAAAAGGCTGAGAGAATAATTTTGGGATTGAAAGATAAAATTACAGATTTGGAAATAAAGTCTTCTGATAGGTTTGTTTTTAAGGGCCGTCAATGCATAGTTGATGCAATATCGGCCTTGGTGTCTTTAGGGTATAAAACGAAGGAAGCCAGGGATGCGGTAAATGCAGCGATGGAAAATTTAGGTGAAGAAACAGAGGTTGAGGAAATTATTAAGTATGCGTTGAAATATTTATAAAGTTATAAGTTACACAAAAAGGAATAGAAGATGGATGAACATATTATTTCCCCAGAAGTTAAAACTGAAGATAGGCAGATTGATTATACTTTGAGGCCCAAGGAATTAAAGCATTTCGTGGGGCAGAAAAAATTAAAGGAAAAACTAGGTATTTTCTTTTCTGCAGCTAAAAAAAGAAAAGAGTCATTGGATCATTGTCTTTTTTCAAGTCCTCCGGGATTGGGAAAAACAACTCTGGCTCACATAATTGCTCATGAAATGGGAGGAAATATAAAAAGCACTTCCGGTCCGGTTTTAGAACGGGTAGGGGATTTAGCTGCTTTGTTAACCAATCTTGCTGACGGGGATATATTTTTTATAGATGAAATTCATCGGTTAAATCGTGCTGTGGAGGAAGCCTTATATCCGGCTATGGAAGATTACCTCCTTGACATTATCATAGGACAGGGGCCCAGTGCCCGCAATATTAGATTAGATTTGCCGCGTTTTACTTTAATAGGGGCAACCACAAAAGCAGGCTCTCTAACTTCTCCCCTGAGAGAAAGATTCGGTATTATTGAACGAATAAATTTTTATAAGGAAGACGAGTTAGCTTCTATTGTTAAACGTTCCAGTAAAATTTTAAATATTGAAATCGATAAAAACGGAACCGAAGAAATTGCCAAACGGAGCAGAGGAACACCCCGCATAGCTAATAGGCTCTTGCGGCGGGTAAGGGATTTTGCTCAGATAAAAGCAGAGGGCTTTATTTCTCAATCAGTGGCTCGGGATGCTCTTCAATTGTTGGAAGTGGATGAAAAAGGGTTGGATAGTATGGATAGAAAAATTTTATATATTATTATCAAAAATTTTTCCGGCGGCCCGGTAGGATTAGATACTATTGCAATTGCGGTAAATGAAGAAACCGAAACGGTAACCGACGTTTATGAGCCATTTTTAATTCAGGCTGGTTTCCTGGCTCGAACATCAAGGGGGAGAATAGTTACCCCGCTGGCTTATGAACATTTAAATATTGTTCAGCCAAAACATTTGTTTTCGGCTCCGGAAGGAACCAATCAGCAAGAATTGGATATTAGTTAAATTTAATACTTGGTAATAAAATTTATGACTATAAAATATGAATTAATTCACCCGACAACAATATTAAATAAATTAGAACGTGAAAATGAAATATTTCTTAGCCGGTATAGTCTTAATCCTTATTTGGGATGTGAGCATGGCTGTCAATATTGTTATGTCCAGGCAGACAGATACTTGCCTTTTAAGAAGGAGAAGGATTTTTTTAGGGTAATAAAGGTAAAAACCAATGCTCCGTATTTACTTAAAGAGACGTTAAGCAAATTTGAAGGGAAGGAAATAATCTGTCTGGGTACTTTTTCTGATCCTTACCAACCGGTAGAAAAGAAATATAATATTACCCGAAGATTGTTGGAAATTTTTGCTAATCTGGAATTTCCCGTGCATATTATGACAAAATCTAATTTAATTTTACGTGATCTGGATTTATTGGAAGAAATTTCCAGGAAAACTTTTTGCGCTGTTTCTTTTTCTTTAACTACTATCAATCCCAAATTAGCCATGATGTTTGAGCCCCATACCCCTTCTTTTCAAAAGAGGTTGGCGGCAATGAAAAAAATAGCCCAAAAAAAAATAACAACAGGAATAATATTAATGCCGATTATTCCTTATATTACTGACGGAGACAAGTGTTTTAACCTTATTCAAAAAGCAAAGGAATTTGGGGCAAAATATGTTATACCCGGTGAATTAATATTAAAAGACGATCAAAAAGTGCGTTTTTTAAACCTGATAAAAAGATATTATCCCCATTTGGTGCAGCGTTATCAAGCCCTGTATCGAAAAGGTGTTTCTCCATATCCTACTTATAATTGGAGAATAAGCAAACAGATTTCTACCTTTTGTGAAAAAATAGGAATTTCGCAGAATATACCCATTGAAAAATTATAATAAGACGACTTTAAAAAATAATCCGGGAAACTAAAAATAGATGAAACGATTACTTTTTCATACTTGTTGTGCCCCCTGTATTTGTTCTATTCATCAATGTTTAATTAAAGGTAAAGAATACGAAATTACAGGATTCTGGTATAATCCTAATATTCATCCCTTTGGGGAATATCAAAAGCGAATGATGACTTTAGGATATTATTCGCAAGAAACGAGTTTACCTGTTATTTGGGAGAGGGAATATTCTCTGGAAGAATGGATGGGAGCAATAAAAGATAAGTATGAAGACAAAGAAGAAAGGTGTTTGAGTTGTTATCGGATGCGATTGGAAGCAACAGCAAAAAGGGCAAAGAAAGAAAAATTTGATAGTTTTTCCACTACATTGCTTTATAGTAAATTTCAGATGCATGAGAAAATAAAAGAGCTTGGCCAAAAATTAGCTCATATTTATAATATAGATTTTTATTATCAGGATTTTCGTTCAGGATGGAAGGAAGGGATTAAACTATCCAAAAAGTTAAATTTATATCGACAGCAGTATTGTGGATGTATTTTTAGTGAAAAGGAAAGATTTGATGTATCAGCGGAAAAAGAATAAGGAAGGTAGAGAATAATCGGTGGGAAAATTTTTAATTGTTCTGGGAGTGATTTTAGTTTTCATAGGAATAATTTTTACTTTAGATGTGAAAATTCCATTTTTAGGCCGCCTGCCCGGAGACATCCTGGTAAAAAAAAGTAATTTTAAGTTTTATTTTCCTGTTACTACCTGTTTTCTTTTAAGTATCATTTTGACTATTATTCTGCGTATTTTTATGCGTAAATAATTTTTTAAATGAAAAAGTAAAGTTTAAAAAAAATAAAATTTTAAAAAAGGGGAGATGATGCGAAAAACAAAAATATTAGTTTTAGGAATAATGCTATGTATGCTGAATAGTTGTGCTAAACCTGTTTTTTATCGAAGGGATAAATATTTGTCTCCTAGAGAAACGGAAAAAGTGGCGGAGAAAAAAACTGTAACTGTAGTAAAAAAAAGGAAACGAGCGGAAAAAAGGTTACCGGAAACAATTATCCGGATAGGAATTTTGCCCAAGGAGAAGGCTGTTTGTATTTCCTCAGAAGAAAAATATGAGGTAATAGATGTCTTTACTTCTGAGAAAATTTCTTTGGAAACAGAAAAGGTTTATTTAATAAAACCTCAGACACAGGGGATAAGCGTAGGTAATTATTTGTTGAGTTCTCAGATTCGTTTTGTTCCTTTATCCGGGGATTATGGAATTAAAGTGGATAATAGAAGGTATAGGGATAACATCGTAATTATAAAAAAGAACAGCCGTTTGACGGTAATAAACGAATTGGGAATAGAAGGATACGTTTGTGGAATTATGACCCAGGAAGTTTCTCCCCTCTGGCCGGCAGAGTCACTAAAAGCCCAGGCGGTAACAGCCAGAACCTATGCATTAAAACATATGGGAAAACACGGTAAGCAGGGGTTTGATTTATGTGCGACTACCCATTGTCAGGTATTTAACGGTATACAAGCGGAAGACCTTCGTACCAACCAGGCGGTATACGCTACATGGGGAGAGGTATTAACTTATCAGGGGAAGATAGCTAAAACGTTCTGTCATAGTTGTTGTGGGGGACACACCGAAAGTGAATCAGGAGCATGGGGAGGTGCTCAGTCTTCTCCTTATTTAAAAGGGGTGACTTGCCGTTTTTGTAAACCCGCTCCTCATTATCGATGGGAGAGACATTTGACTTTAAAGTATATAGAAAATGCTTTAAAAAATAAGGGCTATTCTGTCGGTAAAATAAAAAGACTGGCAATTGCAGACAGAAATAGTTCCGGACGGGTAAAAAAGTTAAAAATTGTGCATAGTCGGGGAACACTGGAATTACGGGGGAGTAAGTTTCGGGAAGCGATGGGTTATCAGGTTGTAAGAAGTTCTTTGTTTAATTTACGGATGGATGGTGAAGGGGTTAAATTTGTTGGCCGGGGATGGGGACACGGAGTAGGGTTTTGCCAATGGGGAGCAAAAGGAATGTCTTTGCGGGGATACAACTATAAGCGTATTTTAAATTGTTATTATCCTGGTACCCGATTGGAAAAATGGAGCGATTAAAATGGAGCTGAATGATTTTGATTTTAATCTTTCTCCTCATTTAATTGCTCAAAGTCCTGCTCCAATAAGGGATAATTCGCGATTAATGGTTCTGGGGATAAATGATACACTTATTGAACATCGTAAATTTAGCAATATTATTGAATATTTAAAAAAGGGAGACTTGTTAATTCTTAATAATACCCAGGTCTTCCCGGCAAGGTTATCCGGGGAAAAAGAAGGTACAAAAGGGAAAATAGAAGTTTTCCTGTTGCGTAAATGCAGTAAAGACAAAACGACAAAACAGGAGTGGGAAGTACTGTTTAAACCGGCCAAAAGAGTAAAAGAAGGAACGATTATTCTTTTTTCGGGAGGATTACTCAAGGGACAGGTTATTAAGAGGGAAAGAGAAAGTGGCATTGTTAAATTTGAAAGTAAAGATGATTTTTCTGATGTCATCAATCAAATTGGAAGAGTTCCTTTACCTCCTTATATCAAAAGAGAAAAAACAGCGAATAAAAACATAAACCCGATTGAAAGCCTGGATAGACAAAGATATCAAACGGTATATGCTCAAAAGGAAGGAGCGGTAGCGGCTCCTACGGCGGGATTACATTTTACGCACGGTTTATTGGATAAAATTAAAAAAAAAGGAATTGAAATAGTTTTTATAACCCTGCATGTCGGACGAGGAACATTTCAGCCTGTACGGGTAAAGGAAATAACCCGGCACAAAATGCATAAGGAATATTATGAAATCAGTGAGGATTCCGCTCAAAGAATAAACCGGGCAAAAGAAAAAAATAAACGTATTTTTTGTGTGGGAACTACTACGGTAAGGGCTTTGGAGGATTCCGCCAGAGCAGGAAAAATTGTTCCCGGCATAAAATCCACGGATATTTTTATTTATCCGGGATACAAGTTTAAGATAGTAGATGCATTAATTACTAACTTTCATTTACCCAAATCTACTTTGTTGATGTTAATTTGTGCTTTTGCCTCTGCCGGTAAAACAAATCAGCAAGGAATTGATTTAATAAAGAATGCTTATCAGGAAGCTATCGAAAAAAAGTACCGTTTTTACAGTTTTGGTGATGCAATGATTCTCTTAAAATAGAGGTGAAAAAAATGTGGACTAAAGAAAGTTTACAGGAAAAATTAAAAGAAAAATTAGCTGATTACCAATTCATTATTGCTTCTAATCGTGAGCCGTATGTTCATGAATATAAAGGAAAAAAAATTAAATGGATAAAAGCAATTAGTGGATTAACTATTGCTATGGATCCGGTAATGCAGGTTGTCGGGGGAACGTGGGTAGCTTATGGCAGTGGCGACGCCGATAAAGGGGTAGTAGATGAAAATAACCGGATTAAAGTTCCGCCCTATAACCCTGCATATACCTTAAAAAGAGTTTGGTTGAATAAAGAGGAAGAAAATGGGTATTATTATGGATATTCCAATTCTGCCCTCTGGCCGATGGCCCATATTGCTTATCAAAAACCTGTTTTTAATATTTCCGATTGGGAATATTATAAAAAGGTAAATAATTATTTTGCACAGTCAATTATGGAAGAAATGAAAGGGGAAAAATCTTTTATCTGGCTGCAGGATTATCATTTGACGCTTTGCGGTAAATATATCAAAGAAAAATTTCCCGAGGCAATCGTTTCTTTATTCTGGCATATTCCCTGGCCCAATCCGGAGGTTTTTCGTATTTGTCCGCAAAGAAAAGAGATTTTAGAAGGGCTGCTTTCCTGTGACCTTTTAGGGTTTCACCTGAGGTATCATTGCCATAACTTTCTTTATGCTGCCGAACAGGAATTGGAAGCAAGGGTCAACTGGGAAGAAATGAGTGTAACTTATCAGGGGCATAAAACATTGATTAGAGCCTTTCCCATCAGTGTTGATTTTGAAACGATAAATCAAAAAGTAAGTGCTCCTATTGCCGACAAGACAGTAGAAGAACTTCCTCTGCAAAGAGGGCCTTATTATGAAATTCTTGCTTTAGGTGTTGACCGGATAGATTATACCAAAGGGATTATAGAACGGTTAAAAGCAATAGACCGCTTTTTAGAAAAAAACCCTCAATATCAGGGAAAATTTTTATATTTACAAATCGGTGCACTTTCCCGGATGCACATAAAAAGTTATAAGCGATTATTTGAAGATCTCCAGAGTTTGATTGAAGAAATCAACTGGAAATACAGGTCCGGTAATTGGTATCCGATTTTGTTTACCAGTGAGCGATTAGATTACCTGACCCATTTAGCTTACTATCGTTCCGCAGATTTAATGTTAGTCAGTTCCCTGCACGATGGAATGAATTTAGTAGCTAAAGAATTTGTTTCTGCTCAGGTAGATTTAAAAGGTGTTTTAATTTTAAGCCCGTTTACCGGGGCGGCAAGGGAACTGAAAGAAGTAATATCTGTTAACCCCTATGATACGGAAACCTTTGCCGATGCAATAAAAGAGGGGATTGAGTTGTCCTCGGAAGACAAAAAAACCCGTATGCAATTAATGCGTGATTTAATCAAAGAAAATAATATTTATAAATGGACGGGAGACTTCATTTCGGAATTGGTCAAACTCTAAACCGGTTAAAGGAATTAAAAATTATTTCAAGACGAAAAAACAATTGCTATGATGTTTCCAAAAAACAATCATCATCTTAAAGAAATTTTTAAAAAAGCAAAAACGCCTAAAATTTCTAAGTTTAGCGGTGAATATTTTGTTGATATGTTAACCGTCCTTCCCAACCTGAGAAAATTTTCGCATCGTAAATTTTTTTATAAACAAAAGGATAAAGTTTTGGGGCACAATGTACTTTTTACCAATAAAGTATGGGGCCGCTTTTTTTTGGAACAAGGCATTTGTAAAGAAATAGATTCATTAGGAGTGATAGTAATAAATTATAAGAGAAGGGGAAATGGGTTCATTTCTAATAGAATAAGAGATTATGTAAGATGTATAAATGAAAATAGTTTATATATTGGGCGGTTTAATTATTTATTCTTGGGAAAACTTTACTTTTTAGGATACTTTTCTTTGTTGAAAGTAAAATAAAACAGGGAGTAACAAGGGGGACATTGCTTAATCTTTCAAAGTATGAACAGAAGAAACAAGGTGTGAAGTTAAAGAGGTTATTAGTAATTAGAGGAAGAGCAGTAAGGGAGATATTGGGGGGGATTGATCTGGTTGTCATAACCCGTTCCTTATGTAGATATTATTAAAAATACATTTCTTTAACAAGGAAAGCTATGAAAATTATATTGTATATTATGGCTGTTTTTCCTCTATTTATTGTAGCAGGGATTTATTATTTTGTGATTAGTTCCCTCCTAAAGAAGAGAACCCAATTAAATGAAATTGCGGATAGAATTGGTGGAAAATTAAAAGGGGGAATTATTACAGTTGGTTATGTTGAAGGGATTTATAAAACAAACAAAATAAAAATTTCTCTTACCTGGCCGAGTCAATATACTCCTCCTCAATTAATCATTGAGTTTTTTAAAAAGTCTCCTTTTAAAATAAAAATAAAAAAAAGAACACAAACGCACCGGTTTTTAATAAAACTTCATTTGCTTCGGGAATTTAACATAGGTATTTCTGATTTTGATGAAAAGTTTTTTATCCGGACTAACAACGAGATGTTTTGTATGAACTATCTTTCACAAAATACAATCAGAACATCAATTGAACAAATTATCAACCAGCACTCCTCTCTGCTATTCCTCAATGACCGTATAAAATTAATAAAACTATGTGCAGTAACTAAAGACGAAAAAAGAGAGTTTATCCGAAATAGATCGTTAAAGAAACTAATGGCTATACAAAGTAGTGGCGTGGAAAAAATATTAGAGATAAATAGCATTATGGATGTATTAGAGAACTTGTATGTTTTAACAGATAAACTTCCGTATAATAGCAATTAAGTTTAAAGTAATTGAGTTCATCATAAAGGATATGGGGTTGCAACACAGTCTGTTTGCAGGAATAACCCGTCTTATTCGCTCGAATCCTTACTCTCTACTAAAAAGGGGGAGGGGGGTATTCTCTCTGTTTTCATACCGGATTTTATTAATACCGTTTTTTACAACGACAACAACATTTATTACATGGATTTAATGTAAAATCTTTTATCCCATAATTGTATTTTTGTCTTGACAATAAATAGGACATATGGTATATTGATGTTGAGTAATATATATAGGACATATGTCCTATATATATTTGCTAAGTTTTTTAATAAGGGATTAGAGGAGGAATTAAAAAATGAAGATACATTTTTTAAGTGACAAAGAAAAACTGGAAAAAATTCTTAAAATAACCGGGGTATCCCGTTCTGAGCTTGCACGGCGTCTGGAAGTAAGCTATAAGACGATGTATCGCTGGCTGGATAAAAATGTTATACCGCATCCTTCTCAGTCTAATGATATTGAACAATTATTTAAAGAATATGTGGATTTAAGAAATGTTGTTTTGCAATTGCGTAATAAGCTAAAAAATCCTATCCAGATATTAAAGAATAACAAAGAAATACGCGATAAATTCTTT
Source organism: uncultured bacterium (assembly GCA_965371605.1). GTDB lineage: Bacteria > CBDUZB01 > JAGLHV01 > JAGLHV01 > JAGLHV01 > JAGLHV01. The sequence continues at coordinate 8,738 of CBDUZB010000002.1, read as the reverse complement.
TTAGAGATGACCTATCATTCCAATGCCATAGAAGGAAGCCGTTTGACGGTAAAAGAGACGAAAATGGCTTTTGAAGGAAAAAGGGTAAGAGGAAAGGAATTCTTTGAGGTTTTAGAAGCCATCAATCATAGAAATGCTTTGGAATTTCTATTGGATAAGATTTGTTACGGTTTCAAAATTGACCAGAATTACATCCTGAAACTGCACGAGATAGTGATGTATAATTTTAGTAATAAATTACCCGGTAAATACCGGACAGGGTTTGTTAATCTGACTAATACGGAAAAAGTACTTCCTTCTGCAGAGGATGTTCCTTTGAGGATGGGGAAGTTGATTAAAAATATTAATAATTACCAAAAAGAACCTATAAAAAAAATTGCCCATGCTCATTATGAATTTGAAGTTATTCATCCTTTTTTTGACGGAAATGGGAGGGTGGGAAGATTAATTATGATTACTCAGCTTTTAAGCAAAGGTTTTGCCCCGGCGATTGTTCAGATAGATGACCGCTATAAATATTATATGGCTCTGGGTAAAGCCGATTATGGGGATTACAAAAATATTGTTCAGATGGTCTGTGATTGTATTATAAAAGGATACCATTTTTTTGAAAAGAACACAAAAAGCAGTTAGAATGTTTTGTTAAGAATTTTTTGAAGAAATGGGCTATAAGGGAAACACAGATAAAAGAATAAATAAATTGACAATGCATAGACAATTAACTAAAATATAAACAGGCCAAAATCTTACAGCTATTTTGAAACGTGTGTTCGTTGTTCTATTGTTTTTAAAATTCATAATTTAAGTTTCAGAGCCAAAAATTTCAAGGAAGGAGATTTTTATAAAAATTAATTTTTTTTAAAATTACCTATGGAAAAAAGCCTGGCCTTGACTCTGGAGTTTTATTTAACTTTGATGATGGTAAGATGTTATATTAAAAAAGGAGGAAATTGTTTATGAAAAAGTTGGCTATAACTAATTTCAACAAGCGACAAAAGATGAACATCTTAATGATTTTATTTGTTCCATGGCTTCTGTTTGTAAGTGGGTGTGCTTTATTAAAAAAGTATCCTTCCAAAGTAGCATTGAGGCCAAAGATTAGTGTGCTTACGCCAGCACAAATAGACCAAACCGGTACATCTGTCACATTGACTTTAAAGGGTAATGGATTTCGTGATGGATCTATTGTCCGTGTTGTTTCGAGTGACGACAATGACTATATTGATGAGCTGAAGCCATTGAGTATTAAATCCGATCAACTTTTAGTTCGTATAGGCAGCAATTGGTTAAAAGGACTCACTAAAATTGAGAAGACGGCCAAGTCTTTGTTTTCGGAAGTTTCCGGGGGCGCATTTAATGTGCAAGTCATTAATCCGGATGGACAGAAATCAAACCGTATGAACGTATACACACAGAATTTTGCTGCGATGATCAAACAAACGTCTATTCAAAAGTCAATAACAATGCCGGCTGGAAGTCGGGGAGAGGTAGCCGTCTCTGTTGAGCGTGGAAATTGGCATGGCGATATTCCCCTGCGAGTTATTGGGGCCAGTTTGACGGAGAGCAATGCTAAGCTTGTTACCCGAATCAGAACACTCAAAGTGACTAAGCAAATGTCTGGTATTACCGGACAGGTCATTATTCCTCCCGGTAAATCCAGTGCTAAACTTGCACTTGACATAAGATCGGATGTACAGCCGGGTAAGTACACCGTAGTACTAGGACTTCCTCCCGAGGGGCCATTCACTACGCTGGATGATGATCCCATATACAATCCCGGTATTTTTGGGCAGCCAATAGAAGTGGATGTGAACGAGCAAGCTCATCAATTACACAACTGGTTACCATTACCTCCCGAGATAGTTGAGTTTCAGCGTACTACCGAAGGCTACATTCGAATTATCTTTAAAGATAATTCGAATAATGAATCGGGATTTAGAATTTATAGCTATGGTATTAACCCAACCCCTTCTTTGGTTGGTACACTTGAAGCCTCTGCAACCCCTTCAATTGCTTACCTCGATTTTGTTGATAATAGCATAGAGCCCCGTCATAATGCCGGCTACATTGTGGCAGCGTGGAATGGAGAGGGGGAAAGCGCGTCTTCAGGGCTTCCGGCTAATCCGCCTGATCGTGCGCCCAGTGACCTGCGGGTCTTTTTTCGTGACAACGACTTTTTGCTTGACTGGATGGATAATTCAGCAGACAATAATAATCACATGACCATTCAGCGGCAAGAAACTCTGCCGGGTGTTTCAACTTGGGAATCAGTCAGGGAGCTTTCTTTCCTACGCTCCCAAGGAATTGGTCCAATGAGCATCACTGATCGTAGTGCCGAACGCAACCAGAAATACAAATATAGGATTAGGGACGGTAATTCAATGAATGGGGCTTACTCTGAAGTCGTTACTGCTTGGTTTCGTGAGGGACTATCACCAGCTGTGCCCAGTGATTTTCGGGCTAATGGAATAGTTAACCATGACACTAAATGCATGCTCGAGTGGACGGATAATGCCACCAACGAGAGAGGTTACAATATTGAACATAGAATCGGTGAGGGATCATGGATGATTAGTCACCGTTATGATGCTAAACCTGGCACCGGAAGGATGATGCAATCAAGTTCTATTAGTGGAGAACCCGGGACGGTTAACTATTTCCGTGTGATCGCGTATAATGAATACGGCGAGAGTTTACAATCAACGACTTTTACTATTCGAGAACCATCTTCTCCGGAGGCACCGGCTAATGTACGGCTTGAAACAGTGATGGCTAACTCCATTCGTGTAAGATGGGAAGACCGAAGTCACAATGAGTTAGGGTTTAAAGTTGAACGTAAACGGGATGGGGGAGACTGGCAAGAGGTTAACCAACAAGGTAATAATATTGAAGAATGGACAAATACAGGTTTATTATTCAATACGGAATACAGGTATCGTGTAAAGGCATACAATGATGTGGGTAGTAATTGCTCCAATGAGGTTGGGAAAAGGACCCTGCCTGAACCTGGTCCGGAATTGGTATTTGATACATTCTACATCTTCCCAACAACATTGGAAGCTGGGCCAAATACGCCTTTTCGTATGTATTACACGGTTTGTAATATGGGTGATGTAGAAACCGGTAATTTTAAAGATCGACTGTACTTTCCTGACCGAAACGGACAGATTAAGGAAGATAATAGAAATCACAATTCTATTCCTCCCTATGGTTGCTATGAAGCATGGAAAGATTTTCCTAACGGCTTACCAACGGGTACTTATGTGTTTGGAGTCGAATTGGATGTTGACAACGACGTAGCGGAACAATCTGAACAACCTGGATATATTTGGGTCCCCGGCCAAACCCCGTATAATCCAACAAATGAGGCAGTTATTCAAAGTAGTTGGTGGTGAGAAAAACTCAGGTACTTAGTGGCCAGAGTTTAAAGAATTAAAAGTATTGCTGTATATTTGAAAATAAGATGTGCAGTGAGAACGTTATCTATGATTGGATCTGGGGCGATAAGCATAACAAAATAAATTCCACTATGTTGATAATTCAAGAATGATATTAGAAACATAATGGGATGAGAAACCAGTAATAATTTTATTCTGGAATAGTAAACTAACCATGACAATTCGATTGGCTGAGTTTTTTATTTTAAAATTGGAGGCTGGATATGGAAGTGACTATTAAGGAAGTAGTATCAAAAAAGGAAATGAAAAAGTTTATTCTTTTTCCACACAAATTATACAAGGATTGTCCCTATTGGGTCCCACCGTTGAATATGGACGAAAGGACGACATTAAGCAAAAAATCAAATCCTGCTTTTGATTTTTGCAGGGCAAAATACTATCTTGCTTATAAGGGGAATGACGTTGTAGGAAGAATAGCCGGAATTATCAATGAAAAATATGTTGAGGTATGGAAAAACAAATATGCCCGATTTGGATGGGTAGACTTTATTGACGATTATGAGGTGTCTAAAGCCTTATTTACTGCCGTCGAGAATTGGGTAAAAGAAAATGGGATGGTTGGGATGCAGGGGCCCCTTGGTTTTACTGATTTTGATAAAGAGGGAATGCTTATTGAGGGTTTTGAGGAGTTGGGTAGTATGATGGGTATATATAATTATCCATATTATCCGGAACATTTAGAAAAATTATCTTATAAAAAGGAAGTGGATTGGCTGGAATTTCGAATAAAATTATCCGATGCCGTAGATGAAAAAATCGAGCGGATGGCAAATATTGTAAAAAAAAGGTTTAAACTGAAAGTGCTTAGATTAAAGACAACAAAAGAACTACTATCCTACGGGAAAGAAATCTTTGAGTTGTTAAATAATTGTTATAAAAACATATTTGGATTTGTGCCGCTATCCGAGAGACAAATGGACTATTATACCAAACAAATTTTTTCTTTTCTTCGTCCCGAGTTTTTGCAAATAATCCTTGATAAAGATGATAAAATAGTTGCTTTTGGGCTTACTATCCCTTCAATATCGATAGCTTTGCAAAAGGCAAAAGGAAAGATTTTTCCTTTTGGGTTTATTCATTTATTAAAGGCTAACAGAAAAAACGATAAAGCTGATTTATTAGTTATAGCCATAAGAGAAGATTTTCAGGGGAAAGGATTAAATGCTCTAATTATGACGGAAGGATATAAAACATATGTAAAAAACAATATTACTGTTGTTGAAACATCTAATCAGTTGGAAACAAATCACAAAGTATTGTCGTTATGGCATCGATTTAATGCGAAGCAACATAAAAGAAGGAGATGTTTTACTAAATTATTTAACGGTAAAGTCACTGATTAGAACTAAAGTTATTTTTCGAATTCATCATTGGATTAAACAGACTGTGTCATAACTCGGATTTTTATGTGGTAGCCGCAACCTTTAGGTTGCGTTATCGTCGGATCTTTTCCGCAGGCTACTTGTCCGCTCCGCCTCAGTGTAAGTGTTCAGTATTTCGGTAACACTTTTTTTCTGTTATAATAATACCAAAAAGGGGATTGTGACACAGTTTGAAAAGGCGGAAGGTAAAGATCCGTGGAAAAACCATTAAAGGAGGTTTAGTATTGTGGAAGATAAAAAATATGCGCTAATTACGGGGGGATCATCAGGTTTAGGGTTTGCGTTTGCTAAAAATCTGGCGGAAAAAGGTTATGTTCCTATCCTTATTGCCAGAAGAAAAAACAAGTTAGATGAGGCAGTGGATAAGATTAAAAAGATAGGGTTTGATGTTTATGGTTTTCAGGGAGATATTACCTCTCAGGAAGATTTGACCAATATATCTGAAAGCATAAAAAGGCAGTTTGGAAAAATAGAATTTCTGGTTTTAAATGCGGGAGTAGTTAGTGTTGGTTTATTGGCTGATTATGATGACTATGAAAAAATGAAAGAGGATATTGAAATCGATTTATGGGGAACAATCTTATCAACCAGAATTTTTATGCCTTTATTAACATCCGGTTCTAAAATTTTAATGATTTCGTCGGCCTTGGGATTAATCGGAGGGGCAGGATATTCTACTTATTGTGCGGCAAAAGCGGGAATTGTCAATTTTGCCGAAGCACTCAGAAGAGAGCTTCTTTGTAAAGATATAGCGGTATATGTGGCTTGTCCGGCAGATATAGATACACCCCAGTACGATGGGGAAAGGAAAAATATGCCTGAATGGATGTCAAAAGGCCTTTCAGCAAGGCATTCTCTTTTATCCCCCCAAGAAGCCGCCGAAAAAATACTTAATAAATGCAAAGGAAAAAGATTTTTGATTACGATTAATTCTGAGATTTTTCTATTGCGTATCTTAAGCAAGATTCTTCCCGGAAGAATAGTAACAAGCATATTAGATTCAAGCCTTCCACGCCCGAAATAGTAATTGGGGATATTGTTGTAAGGGGATAGTGTAAGATATTCTTCTGACTTTTAAAAAAGACCTGTCTGCGTGCGAGTACACACAGGCAGGAGATATTGACAAGAGGCAGGAAAAAGGTATATCCTGGTTTATAGTAATTCAGTGCTTTTGGTATAACAAGTGGGGAGGTATTGAAATATGGATAGAATTATGAGAAGAAAAATAGCCGTTATGCATTTTTTTGTTTCGCTTACAGGGTTTTTACTGGGAAGTATGTTTCTTTTACTCTCCCTTCGGATCGGACCTATGTTTCCCCTAGGAGGTAATACAGGGCTCTGTATTGGTTATACGCTCTGTGGAATAATCGGTGGTGGGATTCTGGGAAGTGGGATGGGAAAAATAACATCGGTTGTGAGAGGGGCTGTTGGTTTTGGCGTAGGTTTTTTGGTTTTATCTTTTGTTATTCCAATGATGCTCATGATGGTTCTGAATACCAGACATATGCAAGATGATATATTTTATTTGATCTTTATTTTGGGAATTTCTTTTTTTATTGCAGGTGCGATAGGGCCATCCATGATAAAGATTCCTGGTCTTGGCGGATTGAAAAGAGCTGTTTTAGGCGGGAGTATTTTCGGCATTGTAGGCGTATTAATCAGTTTTTTAAGTTTGTTTTTTCATAGTAAATATTTGGTAGTCATTGGTTTAATGTATTTCAGTGCCCCTTTGCTTAGTGGTGGAATTCTTGGTGGCGTTCTGAAGTGGGTGTGGCTACATTCTGTACAGGAAAAGACGCCTTCTTTAAATGTTCGAAAAGTGTTACAATATGCAGCTTTTGGAGTCATGATGGTTGCTATTGGAGTTGGATTTTATCTGTTGCCTGAGTATCAGGAAAAACGGAAAATCAATCAGCTATTATCTTCCGGAGTCGATATTAATAACCCACCGGGAACAACGATCTGGTATGGGAGAGAAATAGCAGAAAATGCTCCGCTCCATAATGAGGTGATTATGGGGAGGATCAAAAGTGTTCGTGAGCTTATCAAAGCTGGTGCTGATGTCAACCTGGAGAGAACTGATGGATTCACCGCACTTCATCTTGCAGTTATGAATAATCGAGAGGGAATAGCAAAACTTCTGATTATAGAAGGAGCCGATGTAAATGCTAAAACCAATGATGGAAAAACGCCCCTTCACCTGGCGCAAAAGAATCCAAGGTTAACGGATATTCTTATTTCTGCAGGGGCAGATGTGAATGATTTTGAAGAATAATTTAAATAATTTAAGCAAATTTAGGGGATGTTCCCCGGAGTAGAATGTAGCATAAGTGTCAGGTCTTGACTTGATACAAATTATTTGATATATTTTTTTTGAAGATGAAGATAGATTAAAAGGAATTTTTTTATGGCTAGACCATTAAGAATAGAATACGAAAAAGCATGTTATCATATAAGCTCGAGAGGTAACGAAAAAAGAGATATTTTTTTAGATGAAAGAGATAATAAAAAATTTTTGTTTTATCTTGGTATTGTACGGGAAAGGTATAAAATAATAGTATATGCTTATGTTTTGATGAATAATCATTATCATTTATTAATTGAAACACCAAAACCTAATCTATGCCGGGTTATGAGGGATATTAATGGTCACTATACTATTTATTTTAATAAACGTCACAAACGAGCAGGGCATTTGTTTCAAGGCAGATACCGATCTATTCTTGTTGAAAAAGATAATTATTTTTTAGAACTTTCTCGATATATTCATCTTAATCCTGTAAGGGCCGGAATTGTATCTAAACCGGAAGATTATAAATATAGTAGCATGGGTTACTACATAATTAAAAAAGGATTTTTTCCATGGTTAAATATAAATTTTATTTTAGAGCAGTTTTTAAATAATAAAAAAACCAAGCAGTGTATAAGTTATAAGCAATTTGTTTATGACGGGATAGCTAAAAAAATAGGTAGTCCTTTAAATAGTGTATATGAGTCATCTCTATTAGGTTCTCAACGTTTTATAGAAAAGATAACAGATGGATTTTTGAGAGATAAAAATATTTCTCATCAAATTCCGGGGTATAAGAGATTAAAATTTGGGAAAAGTTTAGATGATATAGGAAAATGTGTAAGTGATTATTATGATATAGATAGGGATATATTAACTAAGAGGAAAATTAAATTTAATAATGCAAAGAAAGTATTTGTTTATCTTGCAAGGAAATATACGGATAATAGTTTAAAACAAATAAGAAATTTTTTTAATGATAGTATCACAGAGGTAGCAATAAGCAAAGTGTTTAGTCGCATACAAGAAGAGTTAAATAAAAATAATGATTTAAAAAAAGAGATTAAAGAAATAGAAAAAATAATTTTTTAAAAATGGCCTGTATGTATCAAGTAAAGACCTGACACCAGGATCGGTTGAGATGAAAATGAGTAAAATTAAAATAGATAAGATTATTCGGTCAAAAAGACGGACTTTGGCCTTGGAAATTGAGCCTGACGCCAGCCTGATTGTCAGGGCTCCCCAAAGAATTTCATTAGATTACATTGAACAAATTGTGCAGAAAAAGCGTTTATGGATACAAAGTAAGCAGCAAGTAACCAGAGAGAAGTATGCAAAAATAAAATCAAAGGAATTTGTGAATGGGGAATGTTTTCTTTATTTGGGCCGTACCTATCCTTTATCTATCGTTGATAATAATGTTCCATTTTTATTCGATAATGAGTTTCTGCTTTCAAGACATTACCTTCCCAAAGGGCGAAAACTATTTATGGCTTGGTATAAGAAAGCAGCATATCAGAAGATAGGGGATAGATTAGATCGTTATTCTTCTCTTTCCGGGTTTAAATATAACAAATTTGGTATAACAATCGCTCAAAAACGCTGGGG
>CBDUZB010000001.1:0-34489 GCA_965371605.1 uncultured bacterium | reverse complement strand
AAGTAACAAGAAGGGTTTGGGTTGATTTTTTTCGCAATAAGAGTTACAATTCACCGTTTAATATCCAATAAAGCATAGTCAAAAGCAACGTAGGGTTCATTTGGAGCAATAATCTTTATAGTTACCTTTCCATCTAACATATCATTCCACAACACAGGAGCATACGCTCTCCAAATAAAACCATCCAGTCCTCCACCATCGGAATTTCCCAAGAGACTCACAGTCACACCTTCTACGATAGCATCCATCGGACTGACATCATAATCACCATAAACAAAGTTGATAAAATGATTTTCCCCATAATCCATGTCTCCCAAGACGGGAAGTGTAAAATTAAAAGTGAAAAAAACATCATTGGCCAAACCCGGCCTTCCACCAAAACTGGTGGATAAAGCAACATCAGTCCATTGTGCACCCATACTATCCATTTTCTCTGCAATAGACCTATGGTCAAAATCATCTTTGCCTCTTGTACAAACATTTCCATTGCCGGTCAAATCGGGTAAAACATCTCCGGCATTCAATAACCCATCACCATCTCTGTCTGCCGGTCCCCCATAAGCTCCATTATAAATTGCTGCCCCACCAAAGCCAAATCCATCTACATCACCAATATACATAACTATGGCATAGGCATTTACAGAGAACAAAAACAAGAATAAATTTAATATCATTCCACAAAAAACTTTTCGTTTCATGATTTCTCCTTATAAAATATTTTTTTTAACAACTTTTTTTTTCACTCCCTTCGTTCCTTAAATCATCACCTCCCTTATTTAAACCTTCCCCTTTATACGATAGACAATACCCTTCTTTTTTAGCTCAATTACTCAAAAATATTATAGACCCTACTCCCTATCTTGCTTTATTGCGGAAACAATTATTTCGCAAACTATCCCCTGATAGAACCACCCCCACTTTATCTTCTTTTTATGTTACCCAGGTTAACTTTGTTCCCTTCATTGTCCCCACATTATATTTCCTTTAAATTTTAATTAAAATTTAAAGCGAAGACGACTTTCGCCTTTCTGATAATCTCTTTCATCAACATTATCATACCGAACATCAAATAAACGAATATTAATATCCAGATTTTTTGCAAACTTATACCCAAATTGAAGTTCATATTCTTGGACGTTATCTCCTTTACTGGAGGTAAAATCGTAGTTATTGTCACCGTAAGCAACGTGCATCCAAAATTTATCGATAGTAAGTTTCAATTTAGCAAAATATTCCTCGCTGCCTGCTTTACCGTATTCTTTTTGTTGATCTAATATGGAAAAGTAATCCCTCAACCATGCCGGTTTGTTGAAAGAATCATCATTATCAAATTTTGCATAACCTATGGTTACTTCAATAGGTCCTTTACTTATATATGGAAAGACAGCAAAGTTATTAGAATCTCTTTTACTCAAAATATCCGTAGAAACATGATAATAATTAACTTTTCCACCATAAGTCAACTCAAAATCTTCCACCTTTTTTTCAATTTTTGTATCTAACCCATAAACAGTAGCATACCCGTTTTGACTCATAATATAAGGATTACATTTTATCATATCCAAGGGTTTACATTTACTTTCAATGAAAAAAAGATACGGTTTTGAATCAGAGCCATACTTATTTTCTGAATCTAAATCCTGAGAATTATTAGTCCGTCCAAAATCCTCTCCATCATCATAGTCAATTTCTGCAAACCGCGTCATAACCCCAACAATAAATTCCCAATCAGAAATTTCTTTAATAGTCACATATGCTCCTTCACTCTGAGCATCGTCAATATGGCTAATTTTTTTATGATTCCAACGACCAACAGTTATCCTTGATTTTTCAGCAAAACTATAATTCAAATAAAGTTCGGGTAACGTATTTTGGGTTTCTACATCTGATTCAAATGGATCACGCGTACTGTTATCATGCTCGGAATACAGTCGACCATGGACAAAAAAACGAGCACCCAAACTTAAACAATTCCATTTTTGCGTTTCATATTTAAGAGTAAAATAACTTGTACCCCAACCATAATCCGACTCGTCAGCGTCTGCTTTTGTGAATTCACAGTATGACCCTATTGTCCCTTTAACTTTACCATTTTTGAATGCATCTCCAATTGTTTCTGCGTCTTCAGCAAAACACACATATTCCCTGGTTGGTAAAACAAAAATTGCTACTAGTAACAATAAACCTATTAACTTCCATTTTTTATACATCATTTTTTCATCTCCTTTCTTAATTATTGATAAGAGTTGTGCAAAATAACACATTCAGTCATTCCACACTTGATGCAGAATCTATAATGTGCTTAAAATATCAATAGCTTCCTGCTTCCGCAGGAATGACAATAAATGTAAAAAGGCTATTTTGCAGAAGTCTAAATTATTGATAAATATTTTCCTGAATTTTATATAATTCTTTTCTACCCACTTTAAGGATTTTTTCACATAATCTTCTTCCATCGTGTCTGAATATTTCATTGTTTTCAAGATACTCTGTAAATTAGTAAGCTAAGTGCGAAGATAATTATCAACGAAATCCTTATGCAAGGTTGACAGTGTTCTTATATCCTGTATATTATTTTCACCTCCTTTCGTTTTTATTTTTTTCTTTCTCCTCGTTCAACATATCTAAAACTTTATGAGAAATCTTTTTACAAAAGTCATAATACAGAAACCCCATTAAAGGAAAACAGATTAAACCCGTCAGTGACAAAATAATTTTCATTTTTTTCTCTTTTTTCAATTAAAAGCATCTATTTTACTTATGAAAAGAAAATTACGAAAAAGTTAATTTTTCATAAACTTTTAATCAACATCTATTGCTAACAAAGCCCCCATTCAATTTTTTGTTAGGGTTATGACACAGTCTGTAATTAAGGATTCTATAAGCTGCTTGCTTTCTGTCATATATTCAAAATAGCGAGGTCTTATTTCAATCACAAAAAAACAACCATCAGAGTTCAATATTTTAATAGCTTCCTGAAAGGGAATATCCCCCCATCCGAGCGGCATATGCATATCCCCTCTGCCGTTTACGATAAGAAGATTCTGGTCTTTTTCCTGAAAAAAACAAGGATGTCCAAAATTATCATGCAAATGAAAATGTTTTACATAAGGGTTCACTTTAGAAATTGTCTTTAAAAAATCCTTATTATAATAATTTGCCGACAGATATGCATGTCCAAAATCAAGGTTAATTCTTATATTTTCGCTATCTATTTCATTTACCTGTTCTACTAACTCCTCAATATCGTCCGCATAAGTGTACTCCTTTTCCCCGATAAAAGGCCGGGCATTTTCCATACAGAGAAATACATTTGCTTCTTTTAAAGTTGAAGAGAAATTTTTTAAGATATCTTGCTCAATCTTTTTTAATCTTCCCAATTCTTTCTGATTCAATCTTTCTTGCTTTCTTAGTAAAATTTTACTTTCTGACTTGTACCTTCCCGGATGGTAAACTAAAATGTGTGACCCTATCTCGTATGAAAACTCAATAGATGATTTAAGAATTGCCTTTTCCATTTTTAATTCCTCAAGATTCATTAAATTAAGACTTTCCGGACAATGGACAGAATAACAGAAAGGATAATCTTTAAGAATATTTTTTATTTCTTTTAGTCTTTTGTCTCTAATTCTTCCTCCTATAATCACATCCAACCCGTGAAGAGGAAGTTCTACTACATCAAAATTAGCCTCTTTTGCTTTATCCAATGCATTCCTAAGCAACCTTAAACTCCCATTGATAAGTTTTACATTAATTCCTATCCCAATTGTATTACCTATAAAAAAATCAGCTTTCATAACGATAAACACTCCTTCCTTTAATAAACACTCTGGTTACCTCCGGCACCCTGTTTTTTAGCCTAAAAACAACTATATCTGCTGTTTTACCGGGAAGAATAGCTCCCGTTTCCTTCAATCCCGTAGCTTTAGCCGGATTGAGAGTTATCATATTAATTGCCTCGGGCAAGCTTAAAATTTTTTCTTGATGAAGTTTTATAGCTGCACAAAACATTGTCGGCAGATGATAATCTGAACAGATAACATCAGCTGCTTTTTCTTTTATTAACGTTATAGCACTAATGTTGCCACACGATGATTTTCCCTGGACAATATTTGGCCCACCTACTACTACGCACATATTATTTTTTTTGGCACAACGGGCAGCTTCATGGCTTACGGGAAATTCTGATATTTTTGCTCCTAATTTTTTCATCGTTTGAATTTTCTTTTGTCCATCATCATCATGCGAAATAAGAGGTATTTTAACCTTATTCGCTGTTTGCGAAATCTTATTTAATACGCTTTTTTTATTTTTGTCTTTAAAATCAAAAACCAGAGGATTCCTCATAAACTCTTTTAGCTCTTGCTTTGTCCATCCTCTCACTTTTGAATAATAATCTCTAAATGCCTTAATGTCCTTAAATTGGGCTTGGCCGGGGAGATGATACTGAAAGGAAAGCAAATCTACAATTCCATTATTCATTAAATGCAAAAGTTTCTCTTTTTCTTCACAATTGACGATATCAAAACGAATGAATATCTTATGGTTCAAAACTCCAATTCCACGATAATTTAAAATCTTCTTAATCATTTCCTGAGCTAATTTAAGACTTCTGTGTTTCTCAAGCACATCACCCCAATAAATCCCATGAAATTGAGTAGTTATTCCACAGCAAAGGAGTTCTTTCTCATAATAGGATAACGCCAGCGATGATGGAATTGTTACATTAGGACGGGGAGATATTTTGAATTCCAAAGCATCGCTATGCATATCAACCAACCCGGGAATGACATAATTACCCTTCGCATCAATAATCTCAAATTTACTATCGGATACATTCTGTGCAGAACACATATCCAGGATTTTTCCATCCCTAATCAAAAGAACTTTTTTGTCATCCACTTTTTTAGGAGTAACAATTTTACCATTAATTATTTTTATCATTTTCATATATTTTTTCCTCTTTCCCCGTTCCCATAACCAAAATTTTATCAGCAAACCTTTTCAATTCCTTATCATTATGAAAAATACCAATCACCGATGTTCCTCTTTTCTTCAATTCAAAAATCTCTTCTAATACAATCTCTCTCGCTGCCTTATCCAAACTGGCAGTTGGCTCATCAATGAGAAGAAGTTCTACCTCCTTAACAAGAGCGTGAGCAATATTTACCCTTTGCTTTTCTCCACCGCTAAAAGTAGAGGGATACGCATCAAATAATTTATCAGAAATTAAAAGGCGTGAAAGCATTTTTCCAGCTGCTCTTTTTGCCTCATATTTATCTATTCCTTGTTGAATAAGGGCCTGTATTACTATATCTAAGCAACTAACCCTGGGAATAACCTGTAAAAATTGGCTCACATATCCTATCTTTCTCTCCCTTAAATCAATAATTGCTTCATCAGAACACACTGCTAAATCTCTCGAATTCCCATTTTTAGAGTAATAAATAATCTTACCTTGTGTTGACAAATATGTACGATAAATACATTTAATAAGCGAAGATTTCCCTGAACCGCTTTTTCCGGCGATACCTAAAAATTCTCCTCTTTTGAGAGTAAAAGAGATATTTTGAAACGCAGTTATTTTCTTTTCCCCCAACAGGTGAAGATTAAAATTTTTACTTAAATTTTTTACCTCAAGAATTATATCTTTCATTGCCTTCCTCATAACATCGAATTAACTAATAATTGTGTATAATGGTGTTGAGGATCTTCTAATATCTGGTCTGTTATTCCTGATTCAATAATCCTGCCTTCTTTCATCACCAAAACCCTGTCTGCTAATAATCTAAGTACTCCTAAATCATGAGAAACGAGAATTATAGATATTTTAAGTTCCTGTTGAATTTTTTTGATTAAATCCAAAAGCCGCGCCTGGACAGATAAATCTAATCCTGAAGTAGGTTCATCCAAAAAAAGAACATCCGGATTATTGGCTAAGGCTTTGGCTATCTGAATCCTCTGCTGCATTCCCCCGCTTAAAGTAGAAGGAAAATCATCCACCCGATTTAAAGGAAGCTCTGTTTTTTCAAAAAGATACATTAGCCGCTCGCGAATAATAGAATAGTTTCTCCAATTTGCCATAAGCAATTTTTCGGCAACATTTCCTCCTGCACTAATATCAAAATTTAGTCCCAGGTGAGGATTTTGATAAACTATTCCCATTTTGAAATTTTTTATTTTTCTTTTCTCCTGTGAGTTGAGTTTAAATATATTTCTTCCTTCTTTATTCAAATACGCCTCGCCGAAAGTTGGGGTAATATCAAAATATAAACTGCGAACAAGGGTACTCTTACCGGAACCACTCTCCCCCATAACACCTAATATTTCCCCTTGATAAAGGACAAAAGACGCTGCAGCTACAGCAATTGTTGAGCCACAAGAGACACATTTACTAACCGTTGAGTTTAGACATCTTGGGCAAATTCTTCCATAAATTTTAGTTAATTCTTCAACCTCTAATATCGTTTCTCTCATTGCTAACTCCTACTAAATTCGCTTTTTCGTCCGGGAATTGTTTCTTCTTTTTTTACAAAAAGAAGTATCTGAACAAGAATAAATCCGTTTATCACCTGTGACGATTTCATCCAAAAAAGTATCTGTACTTTTACAATGTTCACACCTCTTACCTTCAAAATTTTCTGTTCTAAACTTGTAGTCCTCAAACTCCAAAGGTTTAACCTTTGTAAAAGGCGGTACTGCATAAATCCTTTTTTCCCTACCAGCCCCAAAAAGATACAAGGTAGAAGCGTTATTTAATCTCGGCACATCATACCGGGGGATGGGAGAAGGATCCATAATGTATCTATCCTCCACCATAACCGGATAACGAGCACCTATGGTAACCTCCTCCCACTGGACAATATTTTCATAAAGAAAAACCCAGATTTTTGCATAATCCATTTCCCCATGCATCCTTCTTGTTTGAGATTCTTGGGGTTCCACTATGCGTAAAGGCTCAGGATAAGGAACCTGAAAGACTAATATCTGCTCATCCCCCATCTCTTCTTCCGGTATTCTGTGCCGTGTTTGAATGATAGTCGCTTTTAAGGTATCGGAAACGATAGAAACCCCTGTTGTAGATTTAACAAACCTTTTAATATTAACTGCATTCACGCTATCGTCACAGCCCTGGTCAATAATTTTCAAAATATCCTTTTTCCCTATTAAAGAAAGAGTTATTTGCAAAGCCCCTGTGCCCCAACCCCGGGCAATAGGAAGTTCTCTTGAACCAAAAGGAACTTGATATCCGGGAATACTTACTGCTTTTAAAATTTTTCGCCGAATCTCTCTTTTTGCATATTCATCAATAAAGGCAAAATTATACCCTTTAACCATTTCTGTCATCATTACCCCCTACCAAATTTTCATCATCTTAAACATAACAACAATAAAAACTACAAATGCTAAAATAGGCCCCATTACAGCCAAGTGTATTCTAACCCTTGCCAGCTTGTTTCTCTCCAGAGCAAGCCTTTTTTCTTTATCCGAAAATAGGTTATTTTTTTCATCTATCTTATTGTTTTCTTCTCTATTTATCCGTTTCATTTCTAAACTCTCTCCCTTTTTGAATTTTTCGCAATCTATCTAAATCTGATTGAAAGGTTACATAGTGAGGTAATTTCCAGTGAGCGGTAAATCCACTCGATTCAATACTATCGATATGAGAGATAACAAATTCCTGATCCTCCGCCGGATGTTTTGGCCCGTGGGCTTTCATTGTAATATCAAGCATTGCCATACAAATAGACTTTCTTTCGTTATGCCCAAAAACCAAACCATACCCTAAAGTAAACTGTGGCACCTCATCGTCAGTTTCCGTCGGCTTGCCGGCAATAACCTCCGCTTCTGTAACTAAAACTTCTCCTACTTTAACTGGTTTCCCGGTAAGGGGATGCTTTATCTTTAAAAAAACATACCCGACTCTTAATTCAGCCAAAGTAGGATGCGTATCGCCATAGCCGCGCATACTACTGTAGGCAATAGCCATCATTCCTCCTTCCTCCCCCCTGGCCATAGCCTGCAAAACCCCTGAACGGGGAAGAGGGAATGCTAAAGCGCATCGTGTAATGTCATAGGGTTCCTCTTTTCTTTTTACTACCGGTTGGGAAATAAGCCCTTCCTTTCTGAGTAAATTAATCACTTTGGGAACTTTTTGCCTAAACTCATGTTCTTTAATCAGAGGAAAGTATTCCTTTTTCTTCTCTTTTTCCTCCATTAAATCAAACCTCAAAATCCTCTGAATATAATCCCTTGTAGGACCTAAAATCTGCCCGCCGGGAATATCCTTAAAAGCACTGGAAATACGCCTTAAAATAGACATTCCTTCAGTATCTACAGGTTCAGAGTATCTAATTCTGGAAAGAGTGGAACGATAAGCGCGTAAAAGAAAGGAGGCTTCAATTGCATCTCCTTCTGCCTGCTTTAAAGCTAAAGCCGCCAAGCGTGGAGCATATAACGACCCCTCGCTCATTACCTTATCGCAAGCAAGACGAAACTGTTCTTCTATTGCTTTTACATTTAAAGGCAAAGTTTTTCCTTTTAACCTGAAACAATTTACTAATTCCTCGGCATTAAAAATTGCTTCTCTGCCACCTTTTGCCGCCACATATCCCATATCTAAATCTCCTTAACTTCTATTATTTTTGTAGAACGCGGAAGGGCAAAAAATTTTCCTTTTCTATCCATAAACACGAAATCTATCCCCAAGGGAAATTCTTTATTTATTTCCATAATTTTTATAAACTCTTGCTTCTTTAATCCTTTCAGTGACAACTTTCTTTTCCCGTTAATTCCCGGCCCGGTTAAAGTTAAGTTTACAGAATCTACTCCCGATAAATTTTCATTAACTTCCTCTACACTATAAACTACCGTTGCCCCTTCGTCAGGATACTCCAAACTCCCTTTTTTCATCTTCTCAAGTTGAGGGAATTCTCCAAACACCAAAATAAAATCGGCAGACTCTAAATTTTTTAATTTGCTTCCTGTATTTATAATAAAATATTCCTCTATTTCTTCCCTTTGTTCTTTGTCTGAAGCACTCACCGCAAACCCCACTTCAAGATCAAGCAGGGTAAATAGGACTCCTGCAGAAATCTTACTAATACTTGAGGGAGGCGTGATTTTTAAGTCGGAAATCTTAACCACTTTTCCCGGATGAGCAAAGGCATCTAAAAGAATGCGGAAAATTTTCTGGGAATCAAATATCGTATCAAACTTTGTCTCTTTCATTTTTTCGCCATAGCCTCAAATTCTACTTTTGTGGATTTTATTTTTGCGTACTCTTGAGCTTTCTCTTTTTTATAATAAATTTTTTCCTGATTTAACATTTTTATTACCTTTTCTTTAAGAAAATGCTTTATCTCACAAACTGCATCCAGAATCGCTCCTATCAAAGCCTTCTCGGTATCATCTCCTAAAATCTGAGAATACCCCATCTCCCCATTAATTTCTACCTCAGCTTCACTAACCAAAACTTCTCCCAAATTAAAAATTTCTTTTTCTACCGAATCTATTGCCTGCATCATAACCAATGCGGTATTTTGCTTTATTACCTTTACTTCCAAACACTCACGAACTTTCTCTCCCAAAGGGAGAATAACCTCTTTGCGGGATATAGCAATTATTTCAAACCGTTCTTCCCTGATCATATTACCTTCTTCCTTATTTTTGAACACGCAAGATCAATAATGCTGACCATGACAACTATTATGATAAGCATCGCGCACACCTCTTTTGATTTAAAAGACCTCATTGCTTCCCAGAGTAAAAATCCTATTCCTCCTGCACCACAAAGTCCTATAATTGTGGATGATCTCAGACTTACTTCAAACCGGTAAAGAACATTAGAAACCCAAAGAGGCATAATTTGAGGTAAGACAGAAAAAGCAATCACCTGAAACTTATTAGCTCCCGTAGAGGTTACTGCTTCCACCTGGCCGGAGTCGATGCTTTCTACTATTTCAGAAATTAATTTACCCAAAACTCCTGTAGTATGGACAGCAATAGCAAGTACTCCGGCAAAAGGACCCAGGCCCACAGCACAAACAAAGATAAGAGCAAAGATAAACTCATTGACTGCCCGCAATAAATCTAAAAATCTCCTAACAAGCTGATGGATGATTAGATTTCCCACGATATTTCTGGCAGCAATAAGCCCTAAAGGGAAAGAAAGGACAGTAGCTATTATTGTTCCCCAAATAGCAATATGCAAACAAACTACGCTTTCTTTAAGATACAAGCCTATCCGTCTGAAATCCGGAGGAAAATAGTCCTTTAAATAGATGAGGATATTTTTTGTTCCTCCAAAAAGATGGAAAAGATTCATCTCCGCCCCTCTCCATGACCAAATGAGGACACTTATAGTAATTACAAACCATCCCCATTTTTTAGATTTTTCGTGCTCTTTGATTATGCCGTTTTTCATTTTTATTTTTTCTTTCCTAACGTTTCTTTTATTTTTTTCATCTCTCTTATGCAATCGTAGTCACTGTCTTTAGTTTCAACAAATCCTTTGAGTTGAAGTTTTCTTAACCCCTCAGGGTCGTTAAAAGAAAGAATCGCTTCTTTAAGTCTTTCTTTAAGACTATCGGGCAAATCACCCCTTACCACTAAAGGAGAACCGGGAATAATAGCTGATTTCCAGATGATATTAAAATCATTTTTGGATATCCTTCCAGCTTCAATCATTCTATCCATATCTAAGTCATTAGTAGAGGCAGCATCTACTTTTCCCATTTTTACTGTCATAATGCTTGCCTCATGAGAACCTGAAAAAATTACCCGGCTAAAATATTCCTTAGGAACAATTCCTGCATCCCTTAAAAAATAAGTCATTGGCACAAGATACCCTGACGTAGAATTAGGATCATTAAAGGCAAAGGTTTTTCCTTTTATATCCTTTATTGTCTTTAATCCACTTCCTTTTTTGGTAATAATCACCCCATAGTATCCACTAGCGCCATCTAACTTCTGCTCCCGGACAATAGCCCACCCATTTGACCTTTTATTCGCTTCGGTATAAGATTTCGGTCCAAGATAGGCCACTTCGATTTTTTTAAACCTCATTGCTTCAATAATTCCTGCATAATCAGAAGCGGTATATGCCTTAATTTTTATATCCAAACAGTGTTCAATGTGATCAAAAAGTAACTGCCACCGATCAGTTATCTGGGCACCGGATTCTGTGGGAATAAGTCCAAATCTTAAAACCTTCGGTTGTTCTCCGGCAAAAACAGATGCTGCACTTATAGCACCCAATGTAACTAAACACAACAGGCTGATTATTAGTTTTCTTAATCCCCTTACTCTTATTTTTTTCAACATCTTCTTTCTCTCCTTTTAAAATAAATTAATTATGGAATTTAATGTAAAGGTAATCTTTGCAGTTACCCGTTTATTTGCCATAGTAATGATTTAATCTGTTAATTCCATACGGACAGGGACAAACCATATTCCTACTTTTTTTCTCTTTTGCCATCACCTCCTATTTGCCAGCGGGCATAAGCAATCTTTCCTGATTCCAATACCCAAACCCGTTTTGCCTTATTAGACACAATCATATCTGCATTAACCACTCTCGTTTCTTCTTCATAGTAAATGGTCTTAAAATGCTCATCTAATAAAGATGGGGTCCCATCAAAAACAACCTTCCCTTTTGTTAGTCCGATAATGCGGTCAGCATATTCTTTGGCTAACTCCACTACATGCAAATTAACGATAACAATAATTTTCTCTTCCCTGTTTATCTTTTTAAGTAAATCCATAATTACCCTTGCTGTGCGTGGATCAAGGCTGGCCATAGGCTCATCAGCTAAAATAACCCTTGGCCTTTGAGCCAGGGCTCGGGCAATAGCTACCCTCTGTTGTTGCCCTCCGCTTAAGGTATCAGCTCTTTTTGAGGCATAACCTTTTAAATTCACTCTGTCCAAACACTCTAAGGCGAATTGAATATCTTCGTTACAAAAAGAATAAAAAAGACTGCGTACAGTGGAAACATCTCCCAATCTTCCGGACAAAACATTTTGCAGTACGGAAAGTCTCTTTACCAAATTGAAATGCTGGAATATCATTCCTATTTTCTGCCTCATCTTATGTAACTTTTTTCCGCAAAGAGAAGTAATTTCTTCCCCGTTTAAAAAAATCTTTCCCTTTGTCGGCTCAATAAGTCTGTTAATACATCTCAAAAATGTAGATTTTCCTGCACCACTCGGTCCTAAAATAACCACAAACTCACCTTCTTTAACCTCTAGATCTACTTCATCAAGAGCTTTTATTCCATCTCCATAAATTTTACTTAATTTTTTCAGCTTCAACATATGTAAAACTCATCTTCAAAGATTCTTTTCCGTTTTTCAATTTAATCCGAGCTTCACTTAGTCCTCCAGACTCATCCAGTCGGTCTTTACTCTACTCCACTCCGAAATTGTATGACTAATATCAGAAAAAAAGGATTTAATTTTATTCTCATCGTAAGCCATTATGTCTTCCAAAATAGGAGCTATAATACTTAAGGCATTATCCGAAAGAACAGTTCTTTTAGAAATATGCCCTAAATATGGTGTAGAAGAAACGGCTATAGGGTATCCTCCATAGGCGTTAACATGAAGCATTACATGTAAATCAGAGGAACCGTCTCCCACATAAATTATCCTGTCCCGTGGAACTTTTTCTTTTTCTTTTAAATAATCCACTCTGGCTACCTTTCCCTGTCCGGCACCTGTGCGTATTATGCTACAAACTCTTTCTTTTTCATCATACGTAAAAATAGTTCCATAAATATGCTCAGGAGATAGAATATTTTTTAAAGCAGTAATGATAATTTCAGAAGGTCCGGCAGAAAGGACATAACAACAAAATTTATTTCCGCCTATTCCTTTATTCAAAATTTTCATTAATTTAAAAACATTCTTCTTTAATTTCATTTGCTTTCCAACTTCTTTAAAAAGTTGTTTCGTAACCCTGCCTTTATAATCCGGGTCGTTTGCAATAAGATAAGCTAATTCTCCACCCAACGGAATAATGTTTCTTTTTCTTACTTCAGTAATTTTTCTCTCAAACTCTTCTTCCTTAATTCCAATCTGTTCGCTCAAGAGAACCCCTGAATCGTTAAAACTTAGAGTCTTATCAAAATCACAAATAAATAGATACTTTTTCATATTCTTAATATCTCCTTTCTGTTTTCAATTGATAAGTGTACATTTTGAATGTGCCGAAAAAATGGCGGGAATGTAAATTCTTTGTGAATTAAATTTAACAGAAATGAATGGGTTAGCTCTTAGAGGTAATTTTGAATAACTTAATTATATTATTTTTTAACAATGAATTTCCCCACAGCAAGCTGCGGGGAATTAGACCCAAAAGGAAATTAAAATATTTCACACGCTTTTAAATTGTTAAAAGTTAACTGGAATGACTATTAAAAATTTTCTAAAATCAGTGGTAAAAACTATTGGAATAGGCAATCATACGGGGAAGACTTCCTTCGTCGCCTCTCTTCTCAGAATAAAGGCACATTGTCTCTTGCCTGAAACCAAGAAAAAGAAAAACTCCCCGGGTAAACCAAGGTTAATAACAAAAATCTTTTAAACAAAAAAATAGAAGTATTCTCTCTATCTTGCTAAACTTTAAAACTTGAAGTATTGTCCCTCAAGTCAGCTCATTATCCAATGTACATTTAAATACTTACCTTAAAGAATGGGAATACTACAATACAGATGACACCCCCTGATATAAAAATAAGTAAAATGTTATGTATAAGAAAAGACTATTATGAGGATCTGGTAGAATTAATAAAAAACCGGTTTGTTAGGGGAAAAAGAAAGGAAGAAAGAGGACAAGCTCACTTGTCTCTCTCCTGCGACTGAAGAGTTATTTTTCAAAGGGGGATTGTATCCCTCCTGAAAAATAAACTCCCCGGGTAGGTCAATGTTGATAACAAAAAAACATCTTTTAAATTAAAAAATAGCCCCTTATGTTAACCCCCATCCCCTTTATTTTTATTTATATTTCTAAATACACTGTTTATTCTTGCAATCGCCAAATCAATATCAAAATTATTGCGTTCATCAGGAATAAGCACTTCAAGGAGTTCTTCTTTGATACGCGATCGCATATCCTTTATTTCTTCATCTCCCCTTCCAAGATTGATGCAATACTTGGTAATATCGGTATCTGCGCCGTCTTCTTCAAGTTTTTTCTGAAATAAGTGTTGGATTTCTGGATCCATAAGGTTAATATCATTCCTGATAACAAAGTCAATATCATAGAAATCCCGCGGAGCAATGATTTTGCGAATTGCCCCCGCCCGCAATTTTTCAGCAATTAGCTCTTTTAACGCAAAACAATTCACTTCACCACCATCAAACAAAATATTACCCGTAAAAGGATGCATAAATTTATGCTTAACTTTATTCTTTTCTACCGGACAGATAGGATCAAATCTAAGTCCTATTTCAAATTTAATTTTTGCTTCAATAGGCAAAATTACTGATTGATAAAGAAAATGATAGACATACTGCCTAGATTCATTTCGTCCTGTACTTTCGGTATCTTCAATTCGCATATCTATCTTCTTGGCAAAAGACTCTATGTTGTCTTTAACTATCTGAATACTTTTCCTTCGTATGCCACGCGTTGCAGTATATGTAGGAAGACGCATGCTAAAATCCAAGTCTTCGCTTAAACGATAATAGGAAAAATAAATCTTGTTTAAGCACGTTCCACCCTTAAAAACAAGGTCCGGGCATAATTCATGTAATCGGGAAAGAATAAGGGTCAAATAATAGTCTTTCTCAACCAAGGATAAAAGGAAACCTGTCTGCATAGCAACTTGATTTATCACCCGAAGAAAGTTTTCCTTATTTTTGTGTATCATTAACGATTACTCTCCATATTTTATTCAAAGTTCCTTTACGTGATCCAGTCAACGAGCTGATGGAGGTATCTTCTATGCTTTTGATTAAAGGGCGTAAAACAGATTTTGATATGCCGAGATTTCCCAAAACAACTCCGATGCGTTTGCGCACGGTTACATTCGGGAAACGGGCTGAATATTCAATCAACATATTTATATCACAATTCTTTTGTTCAACTATTTTTTCTAGTATTCCACTTGCTGAAGCAATACCGCCAACCGGCTTACTGAAATAAATAAGATCAATTATTGTCCTTTCTTTGGAACTGACTCTAACATCAGTATTTTGCACTTTTATTACCTCGATACCATACATCCGTTTATCGGAAATTTTTAGAAATTTATAGGTGACACCGCAAATCACCCGTTCTTCAAATAAAGATGTATTAAGGACATAAACAGTCTGGAAAAGTTGGTTGCTAAAACCGTAGTAATTGAACATTGTGGAATACCCAATGTAATAATTTTTTCTTGGGAAAAATACCGAAGGAATTAATAATTCGTTAGCTCTTACACCTGATGGAAATGACTCTATCGGCGTAAATATGTAAAAACCTCGCTTAATTGAGGTAAGTATTTTTTTCTGTTTTAGATTGTATACTAATTGATTGCGATACTTATACTCGGAAGGTAAAAAACTATCAATTTCCTCTATAGATATAATAGTTTTCTTCTCATAAGACAAACGAGCAACTAATTCTGTCTCTTTTGGTCCCAATCCTTTGAATGTATAATTTTTATCCATAAATAACCTCACACATTATTATTACAGACATATTTTACATTATTCATTATTGAATGTCAAGGCTATAATAAAATTTTATTAAAAACTTGTGGAATATACGAAACATTGCTTAAAGTTTTAATTTATTGACCCATTTTTTTGAATAATAATTAATAAACAAAGTTCATAATCTATAATTTTTTACACAAAAGTTTTCTTATTGTTTTTAATTATATTTTTATTTTATTTAAGTGTCAAGGTAAAAAGATATGAACAATTAAATTGCTAATATTTCGTAATAGATTTATCTTATCAAAAAATATGTAATAGATTTTTTCAGAAAGGAATATATTTAACGTTATTTTAAAAATTGTTAATTGTGGAGGAAAAAGAAAGAGGATAAACTCACATTGTCTCTCGCCTGAGACTGAAGAGTTTCTTTTTCTTGAGGGAATAAAATTCCTTCAAGAAAAAGAAAAACTCCCCGGGTAGGACTCGAACCTACAACCTAGCGATTAACAGTCGCTCGCTCCACCATTGAGCTACCAGGGAATATCAATTATTTTTTTCTTTGCATACTTAACAAACCCGCCAAAAAATGCAAAGCTTTTGGCGGGTCGGTTTAATATTTTTTATTTTTAAAAAGCCTTATTGGCAATAAATATTTTTACTCCGCACTGCAAAGTTTTAACATTTTTTCCCATCGACGGTCAACTTCTGTCTGCAATTCTTCCAGTAAACCTTCTTGTCCGGGTTTAAAAAGATGTCTAAAACGAGTTTGTTTCTTTAACCATTCTTTAAATGGCTTCTTTTCCTTAGGTTTATAATTTAATTTATATTTCCCATTTTCTACTTCGTACAGAGGCCAAAAACAAGTGTCTGCAGCCAATTTGCCTAAAGCTATTGTCTCTTCCGGGGGATAGCCCCATCCCAACCGGCAGGGCTGAAGTATATTAATAAATGTTGGACCATCTGTTGCTAATGCTTTTTCTACTTTAGTGGTTAAATCCTTCCAGTCTCCAACGATAGTTTGTGCAACATAAGGAATATTATGGGCAATCATACAAGCGGTTAAATCCTTGGCAAATTGTGCCTTTCCCGGAATTACCGAACCTGCCGGGGAAGTAGTTGTATGAGCTCCTTTGGTCGTAGCTGAAGAGCGTTGTATTCCCGTATTCATATAAGCTTCGTTGTTGTAACAAACATAGAGCATCCGATGTCCTCTTTCCATTGCCCCGGAAAGGGATTGAAATCCAATATCATAAGTACCGCCATCACCACCAAAAGCAATAAATCTTATATCTTCTTTTATTTTTCCTTGTTTTCTCAAAGAACGATATGCAGATTCTATTCCACTACATGTAGCAGCCGAATTTTCAAATGCACTATGAAAAAAAGGCACTTTCCAGGCAGTATAAGGAAAAATGGTGGAAGCTACTTCCAGGCATCCGGTAGAACTGGTCACTATTACCGGTTCTTTGGCTGCCATCAATACCTGCCGGGCAACAATACCTGCTCCGCAACCGGCGCAAAGCCGATGCCCACCGGTAAAAAGTTCTTCTTTTTTTGCCAGCTCCTTCAAATTAGCCATAAATCTATAACCCCCAAATGTTTTTTTAATAAAAATTACTCTCTTACGCCTAGATAATTTACCCTTTGGGGAATTTCCCCCGTTTTAGCTATATCCTGCATCTGGGTATAAACCCCTTCAATCATTGCTAAGTTTATCTCTCTCCCACCCAGCCCAAAAATATAATTGACTGTTTGCGGCCTGGTTTTTAAATCATACATTGCCGACCGTACTTCATCAAAAAGCGGCCCGCCAAAAGAATCGATAGAATCAGATCTATCCAATACCGCTAAAACTTTAAGATGTGCTAATTCCTGCGCTAATTCCTGATAAGGAAAAGGCCTGAAAACCCTTAGTTTCAGTAATCCGGCTTTTATCCCTTTTTCTCTTAATTGATCAACAACTACTTTAGCCGTACCGGCCGTAGAACCCAATACTAAAATAGCAATTTCCGCATCATCTAAGTGGTACTTTTCGTAAAACCCATATTCTCTACCGAATTTATCACCAAATTCTTTACCTATTTCCAAAATAATTTTACCGGTATTGCACATTGCCTGAGCTAACTGCATTCTATGTTCAAAATAATAATCCTGTAAATCCAAAGACCCTAACGTATAAGGCCTTTTTATATCCAAAAGATACCGTTCCGGTTTATACTCGCCAATAAAATTTTTTACCTCGTTATCCGCAAGCATTTCCATTCTTTCCATGCAATGGCTGATAATAAACCCATCGGTGGTAACCATCCCGGGAATTTTTACCTGGGCATGTTCACAAATACGCACTGCCTGAAGGACATTATCATATGCTTCCTGGGAATTCTCCGAGAAAATCTGGAGCCACCCGGTATCCCTTGCTCCCATTGTATCACTATGGTCGCAATGTATATTTATCGGTGAAGAAAGGGCTCTGTTTACTTCGGGCATTACGATGGGTAACCGCAAACCGGCAGCAATATAAAGCATTTCATTCATCAAAGCCAAACCTTGGGAAGAAGTAACGGTCATCGCCCTTACCCCAGCGGCTGAAGATCCTATAGTGGCACTCATTGCACTATGTTCCGATTCAACAGTGACAAAATCCGTTTTAACCTTGCCGTCCGCTACAAATTGGGAAAAAAGCTGAACAACTTCTGTCGCCGGAGTAATAGGATATGCAGCGACAACATCAGGATTTATCTGACGCATTGCTTCTGCCATTGCCTCATTTCCGGTTTTAGCAACTATATTTTTAGACATTTTTTATCTTTACGTCCTTTCTTTGGTAAAAAATTTATTTTCTATTTTTCTGCCTCATTTTCTTCAACCATCGTTATTGCTTTTATTTTCGGAGGACAAACCTTAGCACAAATACCGCAACCCTTACAATACCTCAAATCTATCTCTTTAATCTTGCCGTCTTCTACTTTGATAGCAGAATCAGGACAATAAGCCCAGCAAATAAGACAATTAATACACTTTTCCTCATCGTGAATGGGCCGCTCGCTGCGCCAGCTCCCCGTTTCAAAATCCAATGCCGTTCCTGCTTCCAGTAAATCCCCTGCAGGTAACTCCTTATACCCTAATTTCTTTTTATTCACTCTTGGTTTTTACCTCCCAACCTTCTTTATCATTCTTTTTTTTGTGACACCCTAAAAAAAAATAAAAGAATTTATTCGCTCTGAACCTCTTCGTATGCTTTTTTAATTGATTGAATGTTTCCGTCTATAACTTCCGGTTTACGTGCAAACTTTTTTTCCAGTTTCTTTCGGGTGTCATTTAATACTCCTTCGAGAGCTAATATATTCGTTGCTTTTACCAACGCTCCCATCATCGGAGTATTCGGTTTATTTAAACCAAAACATTCTTTAGCAATACGCCCGGCATCTACCGTATAAACCTTTCCCTTTTTTATACCTAATGTTTCCCGCATTTCCTGAGGAGTATGGTTGGTATTTACAATTATCGTCCCTTCTTCCCCCAGCCCTGCAGTAACCTCTACCTGGCCAATCAACGTTTCATCCAATATCACTACCACTTTCGGGTCTGTCACCCCACAATGTAACGTTATCGGATTATCGCTTAACCGGTTAAATGATTGCACCGGTGCACCCATTCTTTCCGGCCCATATTCCGGAAAAGCCTGCACATATTTTCCTGTAGATAAAGCTGCTTCCGCAAAAAGCAAAGCTACTGTCTTTGCCCCCTGCCCTCCCCGGCCATGCCATCTAATTTCTATCAAGTCTTTCATTCTTTTTTTCCCCTCACCCTATAGAGCAACATCAAAAATGTTCAGTCTCGCCTCGGCGAAACCTGAGTAATTCATTTATATCTGTAATAATTGCAAAGTTTCTTGTTTTTCAACAAACCCAAATTTAAACTACTGTTACTCTGGAATAACGGTAGTTGTTTCTTGGTTGCCACCACTTAAATCCAAATAAAAACTTATCCAGGACCCGGTTATACAAACCATCATGAAACTACCTATTGCTCCATTTAATATCGCCCCGACAATTCTCTGTATTACAAGATTTCCCACATTCCCTATAAGCCAAGCTATTAATCCAACAACCAAAGAAATCCCTACATAAATAAGTAACCACAAAACCAATAAACCTAAAGTTTTACCAAAAAACTTTTTTACAAACGAAATACTACTTTTCGCTGCCGGGATAACCCCTGTTTCTTCTACCACCAAAATAAAATACGCGGGAAAAAGAAAAAACATAACCATGACAATAGCGACTACTCCCAAAAGCAAGAAAATAGTAGCAAGAATGTTTCCTATTGTTGCTCCGGCAATCAAAGTAATTAATGCACTAATTCCACCTGTTATTACCAAAAGACCTACAACTATTCCCATCATTAAAAAGCCTAAACCTAATAACCGAAAGAAAAACTTCCTGGCATAACTTATAAAAAATTTACTCAATTTTACATGTTCTTTCCATTTAACAAAATCCCTGACTACACCTAATACTCCACCCTGAACAAAAATACCTATTCCCATAGCAAGAAGAACAAATGCTATCACCGGCAAAAAGTTTATTTCCTCCAAAGGCCTAACCGTCGCCGTAGGTCCTAACCCAAACAAAAAACCTACACCACTCATCATTACGTTAATACCAAATAGCAAAATAACTAACCCCATATTTTGCTTTCCAATAACAAACCCTTTTTTAATCGCTTCTCCTACTTTCATTTTCTTCCTCCTTTCAAATTAATTTCTTTATTCTTTTAAAATTTTGCTTTTAGGACACTTCCCCCTTTCTCAAAAAAACCCTTTCTTAAAGATTATTCTTCAAAGGAGGTATTCTACAATATTTCTATTCCATCTGTCAACCTTGGGTTTATTTTTTTTACATCTCTCTTCTCCCCTCAATTGATCTTGCTAACGTCCTTGCATCGGTATATTCCAAAGCACTTCCTATCGAAATCCCCTGGGCTAAACGGGTAACTTTCACTCCCAGTGGTTTTATCAATCCGGACAGATACGTTGCAGTTGCTTCTCCTGTCACATTAGGATTCGTCGCGATAATTACTTCTGAAATTTGTTCCGTTTGAATCCTCTTCATTAAAGCTGTTATCTTAAGGTCGTCCGGTCCTATTGCATCCAAAGGAGAAAGAGCTCCCATTAAAACATGATACCTTCCGTTATAGCTTCCCCCTTTTTCTATTGCCGGAATATCATGTGTTCTTTCTACAACACAAAGAACTTTTTCGTCCCGCCTGGAATCCCGACAAATAGAACATACTTCTTTTTCCGTTATATTATAACAAAGAGAACAGTAACGTATTTTACTCTTTACTTCCTTTATTGCGCTAATGATTTCCTCTGTCTCTTGCAACGACATTTTAAAAATATGAATTCCTATTCTTTCAGCCATCCGGGACCCAATCCCGGGTAAGCCGCGCAGTTTTTTTATCAACTTTTCCATAGAGGGAATATTAGAGCTCATCTAGTTTACTCCGTTCGTTATTCTGCCATCAAAAAGATCTATTACTTTTTGGGTATAGGGATGTATTTCCTCTTTTTCTTCTTTTTCTTCGGGCAACATGGAAGAATCCTCTTTTTTTTCGTTTACGATACAGGTTATTTTTGCTTTTTTTCCGGTTACCTTTTCAATTACTTTTACAATCATCTTCGAATTATTTTCTACCCCTTTTAAATAAAACATTTCTTCCTTTGAAAATTCAAGAACATAATTATTCCCTTCTGTTTTTCCAATTTTCGCTATGGATAAAAAAGCTCCTACCGATTGTTTCTTTAAATTAATTTCTTTTATAATTTCATCCCATCCAGTATTTAAAAATTCCGCCTCTGCAGTTGTCTTTTCCGTCTTTTCCGTCTTTTCGCTTTTTAATGTTTCTTTTTTTTCTTCTTTGAAAGAGCATTTTTTCTCTTCTTCATTATTTTCGTCGTTTTCGCTTGTTTCCCCGGATATTTCACTAATTTCCCGTTGTAAAACACTAATTTTGTTAATAATCTCATCGATCTCTACATAGGGCCTGCTTAATTTAATCAGTGCTATTTCCAAAACCAATTGAGGATCTTCACTCCATTTCATTCTCTCCTGAGCTCCGGAGAGTAACTCTATAATAAACAAAAACCGTTCAATAGAAAAAACCTCTTTCCTTTCGTTTAAGCTTTCTCTCTCTTTATCTGACTTTTCCGTAAAGAGAACACTTTCTTCGCCTGCTATTTTAGCCATTAATAAATCACGGAAATATTGTTTTACTTCTGCATTTAACTGGTGAACATCATATCCTGAAGTTACTATTTCCTTTAAAAAAGAAAGCAATTCCCGAGGACTGTTTCCTGCAATTAAATCAAAAAATTTACTCAAAATTTCATCGGGTAAAATACCCAGCAAGGCAATTATGTCCTCCTCTTTTTTTTCCTCTCCTTCTAATGAAATAACCTGCTCAAAAACACTCAACGCATCCCTTAAACTTCCTGCTCCTTGCTTGGCAACCAAACTAAGAGCGCTTTGTTCTATTAGGATTTTTTCCTTGTCTACTATAAATTCCAAGTGTTTTTTTATTTCATTGAAGGAAAGTAGCTTAAAATTAAATCGCTGGCATCGTGATAAAATAGTTGCCGGAATTTTATGAGGTTCAGTAGTTGCTAAAATAAAAATAACATGCCCGGGAGGTTCTTCCAACGTCTTGAGTAAGGCGTTAAAAGCATCTGTAGTTAACATATGTACTTCGTCGATAATATATACTTTATATTTGTTCCCGCTGGGAGCAAATTTTACATTTTCCTTTAAACTCCTGATTTCGTCAATTCCCCGATTAGAAGCACCATCTATTTCTAAAACATCTAACGATCTCCCTTCGGCTATTTCCCGGCAGGATGTACAGTCAGTACAAGGTTGAGGAGTGGGCCCTTTCTTACAATTTACGGCTTTGGCTAAAATCCTGGCCATAGTTGTTTTTCCAACACCCCTGGACCCTGAAAACAAAAAAGCATGAGCAATCCTTTTTGTAGCAATACTGTTTTTCAGAACCCGGGCAATGTGTGTTTGCCCTATCACTTCCTCAAATTTCTGCGGCCTATATTTCCGGGCTAAAACCAAATAAGACATTTCTTTTTCCTTTAAAACAAATTTTTTTGTGGAGCAGGCGGGAGTCGAACCCGCGGCCTCACCCGTGCGAGGGGTGCACTCTCCCAACTGAGCTACTGCCCCTAAAAATTAAAACTGCAGGCGAATATTCCCAGCTACGGCATAATTTTCCTCGCTATACTCCCCGGAAAGGCCTAACTTAAACAATGTAAGCCCCAATTCCACTCCGCCGACTAAACGAACAATAGACTTTTCCGGATCACAGGAAGAAGCCCCACTAATGAGAATAGTATCGGAAAAAGTAACCATTGGTGTTTCGGTCAGGGTAAGCGTTCCTGTTGTCTCTAATGTAGTATCTATATCTCCTGAATTTTGATCTACTCCAACCCCTAAAAACAAATTAATTATAGCCACCTTTTTACTATACATCGCCATCAGACCAATGGAATTTATATCCCACTCTGTTTCAAAAGAAGAAACAGAAGCGATATTCTGGTCATAAGTAACTCCACTATATGACTCCTGGGAAACATACTCATAATCCCGGCTAATTTCTATCTTTCCACTCATTTTATTAAAAGACAAATTTAAAGAAAGAGCACCGGGACTGGCAATCCCATCCTCTAATATTTCTTTTCTCAGCTGAATTCCATAAACAGTGTAGTCAAAATCACAATCCTTTATTTCATACGATAAAGTTCCGAGTTTTATTCCGATATCCGTCTTTCCAACGACGGGCAGGGAAGGAAGCCCTACCTTAGCATGGAGAATAGGCATGGGAATGGCAACTGTTTTTGGAATATCTATTTGTCCGGGCTCAATCGTATCTGTAGAAAGATTATTAAAAGCACCCGCATCTAACTTTCCCATACTTGTACCCAACATAAGCCCTATTTCAAAACCAGGCAGAGAAAGAACATTTGCCGGTAAATCAGGGCCTATTCCGGGTAAAAAGGATAACGGGCTGCTTAGTTCATTTCCTATCCATTGGCTAAGAACTTTATAATCTCCCTCTATATAATTTCTGGCATTCTCCCAATCATCAGCAACAGCAGCAAAAACAACCGCCCCTACTCCTCCCAGAAGAAATAAACTTCCCAGGACACCCAAAAGAATCTTTTTTTTCATAATTCTTTCCTCCTTTAAAATTTTTAATTTTAAACATGTTTTATTTTTGACACTACCTAAAATTTATATATCAAGATTTTTTACGTCCAGTGCGTGAGTCTGAATAAATTCACGCCTGGGTTGAACATTATCTCCCATTAGAGTAGAAAAAATACGGTCTGCCGCTACAGTATCTTCCAATTTTACCTGCAATAATTTTCTGGTTTGAGGATTCATCGTTGTTTCCCAGAGTTGTGTTGCATTCATTTCCCCCAACCCTTTGTATCTTTGGATATGTAGTCCTTCCCGGCCAAAATCTTTTATTCTCTCAATTAATTCATTAAAATCGCAAATATCGAAGACCTTCCCTTGATTTTTAATTCTATAAAAAACTTTTTCTTTTTCATTATCGTAGGAAGAAAGATCCAGCTCATCCCGTTCTAATTTTTTTACCGTTTCCTCTATTTTAGGAAGTTCCCACAATTCTTTTACTTCCATTCCCATCTTTTCTTTTTTTGTTTCCAGGTCTTCCTCTTCGTTTTTATCTCTTTGTAATTCCTCTTTGAGTTGTTTCCATTCTTTTTCCGAATACAAATATTTACTTTCTTCTCCTGTTTTTATTTTATAAAGAGGAAATTTTTTGTTCTTTCTAAAAGACAGATAATCTCCCCATGAAATTCCTCTTTTATTTATTTTTACCAATAAGTCTTCCAATGTTAATAATCCCTGCAAGATGTTTGTTAGTTTCTCTTTCTCGTATTCCCAAATTTCCTTTCCTTTTTCCAATTTAAAAATACTGGTTTCCTCTAATCCCTGTTCTAAAAGAAAGATTTCTAATTGTTCTTCCGTATCTATATATTCTTCTTTTTTTCCTCTTTTTACCTTAAACAACGGAGGTTGAGCAATATAAACATACCCTCTTTCAATCAATGGCTGCATCTGGCGATATAAAAAAGTCAAAAGTAGAGTACGAATATGTGCCCCGTCAACATCAGCATCAGTCATTATTATTATTCGGTGATATCTTGCCTTTTCCACATTAAAATCTTCCTCTCCAATACCTGTTCCAAGGGCAGTAATCAAGGTCTTAATTTCTTCATTGGAAAGAATTTTATGTACCCTTGCTTTTTCTACATTGAGAATTTTCCCTTTTAATGGTAAAATCGCCTGAAAGACCCTGTCTCTCCCTTGCTTGGCTGTTCCTCCGGCAGAATCCCCTTCTACAATATATATCTCACTGGAAGAAGGATCTTTCTGAGAACAATCAGCTAATTTTCCGGGTAAGCAGGCAGAGTCGAGAACCCCTTTTCTACGGGTAAGCTCCCTGGCCTTTCTTGCCGCCATTCTAGCTAAAGCTGCATTTAATGATTTTTCCACGATTTTCTTAGCTACCTGCGGATTTTCTTCTAAAAAAACGCTTACACCCTCTCCAATAATAGTTCTTACATACCCCTCAACTTCAGCATTTCCCAGTTTCGTTTTAGTCTGTCCTTCAAATTGTGGGTCTGGTATTTTTACACTAATTACACCTGTTAACCCTTCCCTGATATCCTCTCCTGAAAGGCTAATATTTTTATCTTTTGCTCCCCCTAATTTTTTTACGTACTCATTAATTACCCGAGTCAAAGCAGATTTAAAACCGCTTAAATGAGTCCCCCCCTCTATAGTATTTATGTTATTGACAAAGGAAAAAATATTCTCTTTATAGGAATCATTGTACTGCAAAGCAATTTCCACCCACACATTTTCTTTTTCTTTAACAAAATAAATAGGTTTTTGATGAAGAACATTTTTGGTATTATTTAAATATTGAACAAAGGATCTTATTCCTCCCTCGTAAGAAAAAATATGTTCCCTATCATCATTTTCATTTACTATGCTAATAGTTGCTCCTACATTTAGAAAAGCTAATTCGCGCAACCGGTTAGAAAGTAAATCAAAGCTAAACATAATATCATTAAAAATCTCCTTGTCCGGTTTAAAGGTTATTTTAGTTCCTCTTTCATCGGCGTCTCCGATTATTGTCAAAGCCGTAACCGGTTTTCCTTTTTCATATTTTTGGTGATATATTTTCCCACCCCTATATACAGTAACGTTCAACCATTCAGAAAGAGCATTCACTACAGAAACACCAACACCATGCAACCCTCCTGAAACTTTATATGAAGAAGAATCGAATTTTCCTCCGGCATGGAGTTTCGTCATTACAATTTCCAGGGCTGATTTGTTTTTATATTTTGGATGTTGTTCTACCGGAATTCCTCTTCCATCATCTTTTACGGTAATACTGTTATCGGTATGCATAATAACATCTATATTTTTACACTCTTTAGCCAAAACTTCATCTATAGAATTATCGACAACTTCCTCCACTAAGTGATGAAGGCCTTTGGAACTTGTAGATCCAATATACATCGACGGGCGTTTTCTTACCGGATCCAAACCTTCCAAGACTTGAATTTTAGAAGCGTCATAAACATCTTCTTTATTTACCATTTTATCTCTTTCTCCTAGTCAAATGTTTTTTATTGTTAATTTAATATCTTTTATTTTTTCTTCCCCAATAGCTTTATTTATTTTTTCTACAAGTTCTTTTTTCCTAAGAAAAATTTCCTGAAGATAGACCGGTGACTCTACTGTTACCCATATCTTTTCTTGCTGTACTTTAATAACTTGAGCATGCTGAGCGATTTCCCCGGATACTTCCTTCCATATCCGATGAATCTTATAATTTTCTTCTTTTAATCCTATTCTTCTTTTTATTACTTTTATAATTTCCCTTGCGGAAGAAAACCCCATATTATTTCTCTTTCTTTACATTCATTTTATATTTTCATCGGCATTATTACGCAGAGATACTCATTTTTTTCCACTGGTTTAATTACCCCGGGGCTAAGCGGTTCATTTAGTTCTAAATATATTTCAGGAGTATCAATATTTTTTAGAATATCCATCACATAATTAGGATTATAGGCTATTTCCATTTGTTCCTCATCATAATCTATACTAATTTCATCCTCTGCTTCTCCTAAACCGACTGTATTTGCCAAAATTCTCAGCTTATTTTTTTCTAATATATACTTTACAGAATTACTTCTCTCATTGGTTAAAACAGCAACCCTTTTTGTTGATTTAAACAGTTGCTGAACATCTATTTTCACTTTCATTTTACTGGAAGGAGGAATTACCTGTTCATAATTTGGAAATCTTCCCTCTATTAATCTCGAAATAAGAATAGTTTCATCTATTTTAAAAATTATTTGATTCTCACTTATAGCCATCTTTATTTTCTTTTCTTTTTCATCAGCAACAGTATTCAATAAATTTTTTAATTCATTTAATGCTTTACTGGGAACAATTATTTCTATCTTTTCTTTTTTAGTTATTAAATTGCTAATTTCTTTAGTAATAAAACATAACCTCCTTCCATCAGTTGCTACCATTTTCATTCTATTTTCCTCTATCATAAAATAAATACCATTTAATACATAACGGCTTTCATCACGGGAAACAGCAAAAACTGTCTTCTGAATCATTTCCTTTAAAAGGGCTGCATTTATTTCGATATATTCCTTTTGAGTAAATTCAGGTAAAACAGGAAATTCTTCACTGGAGAGTCCGGTAATAGAAAATTTAGCTTTCCCACTGGTTATATTTATTTGATTGTCTTTCACCTTTATACTGGTTTCGTCTTCCGGTAATTCTTTTACAATATCAATAAATTTTCTGGCAGGAACGGAAATAGAACCCTTTTCTACAATTTCCCCTTTTATATAACATTTAATTCCTATTTCAAGATCGGTGGCTGCCATTTTTATTTTATCTTTTTGAGTTTCTAATAAAAAATTAGTTAAAATAGGAAGATTGGTTTTACTACTTATTGCTAGTTGCGCAATTTGAATACCTTTTAATAATTCATCTTTAGAACAGATAATTTTCATTTGTTTCTCCTTTTTTACAGCTGGGTTATTATTAAATACTAATATAAAGAATTAATCATCATCATAATAAGGGGTGTTAGTATGTTAGTAAAAAAAAAAAGTTTAAAATATGTCATAAAAAATAAAAGAAAAAACAAAAATAAAAAGTCTAATATCCTGAGGAAAGAAATAAAAAAATATTAACACTACTAAGAAAAAAAAAGGAAAATTAAACTTATTAACAAAAAGAGAAAGTTATTTTATTACTATCCACATGTTATACAGGAGAACTTTTACCTGTTTTTACTTCATTAATAATTTTATTAACCAAAGCAGTAAAATAAGGATCTTTACATAATTTATTTTTTATTTTTTCACAGGCATACATTACTGTTGTGTGGTCTCTTTTTCCAAAGAAATCACCTATTTCCGTAGTAGATAATTCTGTAAGTGAACGAGCCAGGTACATAGCAATTTGACGGGGAAAAGCAATAGCATCAGTCCTTTTCTTGCTTTTTATATCCGCAACGGCCAAATTAAAATGTCTGCAAATTACTTTCTGTATAGAAGTAAGAGTAATTGGAATTAAAATTTCTTCTTTAGTAATAATATCTTTCAGTATTTCTTTCGTTTTTTCTACGGTAATATCACTTCCGGTAAGGGAAGCAAAAGCTACTATTCGAATTAAAGAACCTTCTAATTTTCTAATATTTGACTTTATTTGAGAGGCAATAAAGAGGATGACATCCTCCGGGACAAAAAGCCTTTCATTTTCAGCTTTTTTCCTTAAAATTGCTATTCTGGTTTCTAAATCCGGTGGTTGAATATCGGCAATAACTCCCCATTCAAACCGGGAACGAAGGCGTTCTTCAATAGTAGGAATTTCTTTAGGAACGGCATCGGAAGTAATAACAATCTGTTTATGAGCATCATAGAGAGCATTGAACGTGTGAAAGAAAATTTCTTGGGTACTCTCCTTTCCGGCTAAAAACTGAATATCGTCAATTAATAGGGCGTCTAAACCCCTGAATTTTTGATGAAATTTACCCATACGGTCATTACGAAGGGAATCTATCATTTCATTTGTAAATTGTTCACTACTTAGGTAACAAATATTTGCCCGAGGGTTTTGTTCTTTTATGTAATATCCAATTGCATGTAGTAAATGAGTTTTTCCAAGCCCTACTCCTCCATAAAAAAATAATGGATTATACGCCCGGCCGGGGGATTTTGCTACTGCTTCGGCAGCAGCCTGGGCAAAACGATTGGAAGGACCGACAACAAAACTGGAAAAAGTATTCTTCGGATTAAAAGAATTATCTTTAAAAACAGGTGTTTGTACCACAGTTTCTTTTATTGGGGCATCAACTACATCAGGGGAATGGGAGGAAGAGGCATTTGAAATTGAAAAACGGACTATAATTTTTTTGTCAACAAGAGCGGTTAAAATAGTTTCCAATTTTTCCAAATAATGCTGCTGTAACCAATCGGAAAAAAATTTATTTGGTACCTGAATAAGAAGAGTTTCTTTGTCATAGGATAACGGCTTTAATGGACTGAACCATAAAGAAAAACTTTCTTCGTTTATGTCCTTTTTGATAGAGTCTAAGATTTGAGGCCATAATTTGTCCATGGGTGTAAGCATAATTTTTAAGGTTCCTTTGATTGAAGAGATGTTTTTCGCCCGCAATGGAAAACGAAAAGTGTATTAAAATAAAAGGAAAAAAGGGAATAAGAAAACTTATCCACAAACTTACTAACAATTGTGGATAAGTCTGTTCTTTCTCCAGCCATTTTTACCTGAGGTGCTTTTAGTCTTAGCGAGGAATAGAGAATAAAAAAACAAAACAAAAAGAAAGACATCCAAAGTCTAATCAAAAAAAAGCAAAAAGTCAAGAAAAAAAAATAATTGTCGCCAAAAAAAATTCCAGGGCAGATAATAACTGAATTAACATTTTAGCGAAAAGCTTAAGTTCTTAATGTTGGCCATCAAAATGGACAGAAAAAGGGAAAAGAAATTTTCCAATGGGAAGCGGAAAAAAATTTACTTGACAAAACTCTTTCATAAATTATAAAGAATAAAGAAAAAAAATAAAAAGGCAAGTATTTTTCATTGAGTGTCACTTATTTATTTTCTTGACAAAGGATGGCCGATAAAGTATAATCGGGCTCAAATTCCAGGGATTATAAAAATTTTAGTATTTTGGGAGAAGAAGATGAAAAGGACGTTTCAGCCAAACACAAGGAAAAGAAAAAAGAACCACTGATTTAGAAAAAGAATGATTACAAAAGAAGGACAAGAAATAATAAGCCGGAGAAGAAAAAAGGGAAGAAAAAAATTAACGGCATAAACAGTAGATAAGAAAAAATGAAGAAAGAAAGATCTTTCAAAAGAGAAGAACACCTAAAGTTAAGAAAAGAGTTTGATGCTGTTTTTCGGGGAAAAGAATCGTATGCCAATAAGCAAATAGTAATGTATGTGAAAGGAAGAAATTCTTTATCCGGAAAAGGAAGCGGGGAAAAACCGTTAAATTCGCGGATAGGAATTGTTGTAAAAAAGAAAATAGGGAACGCCGTAAAAAGAAACCGGATTAAAAGATTGATTAGGGAAGTTTTTAGGTTAAATAAAGAAAAATTAGTTGTAGTAGTGGATATGATTCTGATTGCCAGGTTAAATATGAAAGAGATTAAATATCAGGAAATGGAATATAAAGAAATGGAAAAAGATGTTTTTGACCTGTGGAAAAAAGCAAATATAATTTAAGCGAGAAAAAAATTAGTTAACTAAAAAACTGTAAATGAGTAGAAAAATTGTTTTAAAAATAATCAAAATATATCAAAAAGTATCCTCTTTTTGGCCTAAAACCTGCCGTTTTTATCCAACATGCTCGGCATATACATCTGAAGCAGTACAAAAATACGGGGTGATGAAAGGGTTTTTTTTAGGAATAAAACGGATTGTTAAGTGTCATCCTTTTTCTCCGGGAGGATATGATCCGCTGGACAAGGGATGACTTGTAAATATAAAAAAAAGAGAAGGAAAGAATATTATGGAAAAAAGAGCAGTAGTTGCTATAATTTTGTCAATGTTGGTTCTGAGTGTCTGGGTTAAGTTTTTTTCTCCTACAAAAAAAGTGATGATTAAGGAAAGTGCAGTAAAAACGGAGCAAAAAAAAGAGACGGTAACCATTAGAGATAAGGAAATAGAAAAGGTGGAGGAAATAAAGGTAGGGGCTAAGGGAAAAGAAATAATTGTCGAAACAGATAAAATCTTAGCTTCCTTATCAACACTGGGTGGTGGAATAAATGGTTGGAGCATAAAAGAAAAAGGAGACTGGACCAGTTTATTTTTAGAAGAACAGACAGCTGCCCCGGTGGATTTTTACAAAGAGGCTATTTTTACTGTAAACAAGGAAAATCTAATATTAGATGAGTCTTATCCGGAAGGAAGCATTACCTTTACATATAATCCTCCGGACGGGGACATATCCATTAGTAAAACATATAAATTCAAAAGGGATAGTTATTTAATAGAACTAGATATGAAAATAACTAATAACTCAGGGGTGGAAAAAAGAATAGAACCATTTACCCTGGGATGGAAAGCAGGGGTAGGGCCGGAAGATGTAGCGATAAAAAAAGGGCGGGGTGTACAAGGAATCAAACCTTTATTATTTCACGAAGGAAAGTTATTAAAAAAGATAAAAATAAAAGAAGGAGAAAGCAACGACTATACCGGAGACATTAAATGGATAGGAGTGGATAATAGTTATTTTTTAATTGCTATAATTCCGGAAGAAAATATTTTTTCCAAAGCAAACATAAAAAAAGAGGAAATTATTCCTCAGATAAAGTTAAGCACTTCTTTAAATCTGAGGCCGGGGGAAAACAAAGACATCAAGGTGCATATGTATTT
This sequence comes from uncultured bacterium, assembly GCA_965371605.1. Taxonomy (GTDB): domain Bacteria; phylum CBDUZB01; class JAGLHV01; order JAGLHV01; family JAGLHV01; genus JAGLHV01. Next base: position 2,787 of record CBDUZB010000001.1, on the reverse strand, counting down.
AGGCCCCAAAGAGTATGAGCGGTTGAAAAAGGCAGAAAAAAAGTTAGAAGAAACGGTAGAATTTGGATTTTTCGGAAGCATTGGAAAAGGGGTTTTGTTTATTTTAAAATTTTTCTACAAAATTACCGGTAATTTTGGTTGGTCAATAGTGTTCTTGACAATGGTTTTACAGGTTGTTCTATTGCCGCTTACGATGAAAAGTTTTAAATCTATGCAATCGTTAAAAAGGATACAACCGCAAATAAATATGTTGAGAGAAAAGTATAAAGAAGATCCTAAGCGGCTAAATGTAGAAATGATGAGTCTTTATAAAACCAGAAAGGTCAATCCTTTTGGCGGTTGTTTACCTATGATTCTACAAATTCCCATTTTTTGGGCGCTATTTACTACTTTACGGAATACGGTGGAATTAAGATTTGCACCCTTTATTTTCTGGATAAAGGATCTTTCTTCCTATGATCCGTTATATATTTTGCCTGTACTTATGGGTATCGTTATGTTTTTACAGCAGAAAATGACAACTACGGATCCTCAGCAGGCAAAAATGGTAGTTTTTATGCCGGTTTTGTTTGTTGTTTTATTTTTAAAATTTCCGTCAGGGTTGGTATTGTACTGGTTCATAAATAACATTTTTAATTTGAGTGTGCAATTAATAATAATTAGGCAAAGCCGGGAGAAGGAGCTTATACAGGTAACTAAATAAAAATTTTTTAAGAGTTCTGCAAAAAACAAAGGACAAAAAAGATTATTTTATGTAACTCTAAAAAGTTTATAACAAGGGAGGAAGAAATGTCGGATAAAAAAGTGTCGTATAAGGAATTAGGTTTAGTAAATACTAAGGAAATGTTCGAAAAGGCAAATAAAGGAGGATATGCTATTCCTGCTTATAATTTCAACAATATGGAGCAATTACAGGCTATTATTACCGCTTGTGTAAAAAGTAAATCACCGGTAATTTTGCAGATTTCCAAAGGGGCACGAAACTATGCCAATCAAATTCTTTTGCGTTATATGGCTGGGGGAGTTGTAGAAATGGCTAAAGAAATGGGGGAAAATGTTCCTATCGCATTACATCTTGATCATGGGGATAGTTTTGAATTGGCCAAGTCTTGTATAGATTCAGGATTTTCTTCTGTAATGATAGATGGTTCTTCCCTTTCTTATGAAGAGAATATAAAATTAACCAAACAAGTCGTAGAGTATGCCCATCCTCTCGATGTAACAGTGGAAGGGGAGCTGGGAGTATTGGCAGGGATAGAAGATGATGTTTCCAGCGAAGTAACACATTATACTCAGCCGGAGCAAGTGGATGATTTTGTGAAAAGAACGAATGTGGATTCCCTGGCTATATCCATAGGAACCAGCCATGGGGCTTATAAATTTAAGCTTCAACCGGGAGAGAGCGTTCCTCCGTTGCGTTTTGATATTTTGGAAGAAATTGAAAAAAGAATTCCCGGATTTCCTATTGTACTGCATGGGGCTTCTTCAGTACTTCCGGAATATGTAGAAATGATTAATAAATTCGGGGGAAAGATGGAAAATGCCGTGGGTGTTCCCGAAGAGCAGTTAAGAAAAGCAACAAAAAGTGCTGTATGTAAAATAAATATTGATTCGGACGGCCGGTTAGCAATGACTGCTACCATTCGCCGAGTTTTTGCGGAGAAACCGGGAGAATTTGACCCTCGTAAATATTTAGGTCCGGCCCGGGAAGAATTGATTAAAATGTATATGCATAAAAATGAAAAGGTTTTAGGTAGTGCCCAAAAAGCATAAAGGGTTGAGGGGGCTAAAAAGAGGAAAGAGTTTCGTGAATTTCCAGAAACTCCTGAAATTCCAGCGTTTTTCTGATTCCATCAAAATCTTTATCTTTTTTTATTTTATCTTTCCATGTATCCGGTGCCGTAGGGATATAATTTTTTAGATTTTCTATAGCACCGGAAATATCGCCAAGAAGAGAACTCATACAAGCAGTGTTGTAGTAAGCTATAGGGAGTTTTTCATGTTGAGCGGAAAAAAAATAATCATAGGCTTTTTGATAATTTCCCTTTCTATAAAGAGACATTCCTACGCTGTTTAATAATTTACAAATTTTTAGAAGAATAGTATTGTAAAAGGTATCCCATGAGTAGCTTTGGATTATAGGTGTTTCTTCTGCAAAATCAGGGTCTTTAAGTACTTTAATCAGAGAAAGCATTACGAAATTATGAGGCTGAAATAAGTAGGAAGAAAACTGTTCAATCGTTACGGAAGGGTTAAGGTTTTTTTCATATTCCGTAAGGGGAAAATCAATTACGGCAATTTTTTTGTCCACTATTTGTGAGGATAAGAATAAACTGTATGTATTTTCCTTGATATTTGTTTCGAGTGTCCATTTTAAGGGGAATGTTGACAAATTTTGCGGAAAAAATTGGTTGAGTATATTGATTTGGATTCCAGAATATTCTAAATTATGAGGTATATCCGAAGGGGTAATTATAGTTGCCAGATTCGTATTGACTTCTATTTTGGAAAAATCCAATTGTAATTTGTCTAGAGAAACAGAATCTTCATTTCGTTTAACACTTTTAATCAAATAATAAATAAATTCCCCATTGCAGCCAATTGGACAAATCCGGGAGCAGTTAGTTGAATTACTGTCTGTTGTTGCCTCAAGGGACAAATTTCGGCAAAGAATTAAAAAGAGAAAAAGAGATAATAGTTTTTTACACATAGTCATCATGAACCCTTTAAAGTAGTGAAAAGAGAAAGAATAGAATATTTTAAATTTTCGTGAACATTATAACTTTT